>DATCOR010000075.1:0-9068 GCA_036564585.1 Candidatus Limnocylindria bacterium
ACCGATCCGTTCTCGTCGCTCTCACTTTCGCCGCGCGCCCTCGGCGCGCTCGGCCGAAGCCTCCTGGTCGTCGCGCTCATCGGCGGGGTGTTCTTCGGCGTCGCCGAGGCCCGCGCCACCGAGCTGTCGTTCGATGCGGCATTGGGCCTGGCACGCGACGCGGTCCAGCGGGTCGAACCGGGCGATGAGCTCATCGCGGTCGTGGTCCGCTACGGATCGGAGGCCCACGCGCTCGCGAAACCGCAGAAGTACAACTTCTACTTCCGATCGCACGGTGTCTTCGAGATCGTTCGCGTCGGCTTCCCGGACCTCGACCAGAACGCGATGGAGGTCAGGCACGACGACGAGGACGGCCTCGATTACGCGCGACTGCAACCCCTGGGCGCGTGGGCGGTGACCCAAGACCGGGCGCTCGAGCTCGCCGAGCAGCGCGGCGGACGAAGTTTCCGCAACAGCACCCGGGCCTGGTTGATCCGCGTGGTGCTCGAGGAGCCGCCCGGCCTCGGCGCCCCGGCGTACCGGGTGCTCTATTCGGCGCCCGGATCCCCGGCCACGCCGAATGTCGACGTGCTGCTCGACGCGTCTCGAGACGGGCCGGAGACCGCGGCCTTCCGGCTCGCGGCAGCGAGCGTCCGCGCGGAGGGCGCGCTCGGCGGTCCGGTCGCGCTCGTGAGCGCCAACGCAACCTGGACCGCCGCGACCGCCGCGTCGGGTGGCTTCGACGCAACGCAGCCGACGAACGTCGGCTACACGTTCGAGCGCTCCGATCTGGTGAATGACCTCCGGACCGTGTCGGTCGGCTTTGGCGGATCGAGCGGACCACTGTTCGTGAACACCCCGAGCGTGCGGCAGACGCCGTTGCCAGCGCCGGTCGACATCGAAGCCGCGTTCGCGGCCGTCGAGCGCGAAGGCGGAGCGGCGCTTCACGACCAGTGGACCCGTGAAGGCACATTGGCGTGGCAGGCGACCGCACGGACCGTGGTTCGCGACGGACCGCTGCTCGTCGAGGTGCGGTACTTCCGCGCGTTCCAGGCCGCCGCCACATTCACGTACGACGTCGCGTCGGGTCGCGTTGAACGTGGTCCCTAGGCGATCGGCTGGCTCGCGCTACAGCACGCCGACGTAGGCCTGCTCACCATGGAGCGCTTCGTCGAGGCCGAGCTCGGCGGCCGCCGCGTCGACACGCACGGGAGTGATCCGATCGATCAGCCAGAGCATCGCGAAGGTGAAGCCGAGCGCCCAGACGATGGCGAGCGCGACGGCGCCCGCCTCGGCGAGGAAGAATCCGGGGTTCCCGAAGAGCAGGCCATCAGCGCCCGCCGGGTTGAAGGTCTTGGTGGCGAAGAGGCCGAGCATGAGGATGCCGAGCGTGCCGCCGACGCCGTGGACTCCCCAGACGTCGAGCGCGTCGTCGAGCTTGAACCGGTTCTTGAGGGCGACGGCTGCGTAGCACACCGCGCCCGAGACGCACCCGATGATGACCGCGGTCGTGGGCGAGACGTAGCCGGCCGCCGGTGTGATGGTGGCGAGGCCGGCGACCGCACCGGTCAGCAGGCCAAGGAACTTCGGTTTGCTCGCGCGGTTCCAGTCGATCGCGAGCCACACGATCGCGGCGAACGACGCGGCGATGTCGGTATTCAGGAACGCGACAGCCGTCACGGCGTCCACGCGGAATTCGCTCCCGGCATTGAACCCGTACCACCCGAACCACAGGAGTCCCGTCCCGAGCGCGACGAGCGGGATGCTGTGCGGTCCGGTCTCGACCGTCTTGCGGCGCCCGACGTACACGACCGACGCGAGGGCCGCCATGCCGGCGATCGTGTGCACGACGATGCCTCCGGCAAAGTCGAGAACGCCCTGCTGCGCGAGCCAGCCGCCGCCCCAGATCATGTGGACGAACGGGAAATAGACGAAGAGCAGCCACGCGGTGAGGAACAGCAGGTACGCCTTGAACGTGACCCGGCCCACGAACGCGCCGGTGATCAGCGCTGGCGTGATGATCGCGAACATCATCTGGTACGCGATGAACACGATGAGCGGGATGGTGTCATTGAGCGGCGCCGGCGTGTCGAGCGTCACGCCACGCAGGAAGGCGAGGTCGAGGTTGCCGATCACTCCGCCTTGCCCGCCACTGAAGCAGAGCGAGTAGCCGACGACGAACCACACGACGGTCGTCCAGCCCATCGAGACGAAGCTCTGCATCATGATCGTCAGGACGCCACGCCGGCCGACCAGGCCGCCGTAGAAGAACGCGAGCCCTGGCGTCATCAGCATGACGAGGCTCGTGCAGAGGAGCATGAATCCCGAGTTACCCGTGTCGAGGTGCTGCATCAGTCGTCGCCTCCCGTGATCGAGTGGGAGGATAGTTGTCTAGTTGCGGACGTCCTGCAGATACCAGATGGAGTTCGTCAGTCCGGGGAACGCGTGCCGGAGCGTGAGGCTGATCCTGCGCTGACCATCCGTCGCGGTCACCTCGGCATGGTCGGCGTCGACCATCACGATCGACGGCTGGGTCGTCGGGGGGAATCCACGAGCGACGAGCTCGGCCTGCGCCGTGGCGGAGGCGCTCATCCGGTCGGGCTGGTGACCACCCACACTGACCGACAACTGCGTGCGGAGCAGCTGATCGGCGTCCACGGCCTGCGGTGCCGAGGCCACGGGTGTCCGGAACTCCGGCAAGACGGCATCGACGGTGAACATGGCGCTCGCCGGCTTCCCGTTCGCAGTCGTGCCTTCGGCCAAGAATTCCCACACCGGCACGAGCCTGCGATTCGCGCGGGTCAGATCACCCGTGCCGGCCCAGGCGCTGCCGATCCGCGCCCCGTCAGGAACGACATGGAGCGTCACTGGCTCCCCCAGCGGTGCGGAGAGCAGCCGCAGGTACGCCTTCGGATTCGCCCGCAGCTCATTCGCCGCATCGCGGTACGTCGTGATGGGATAGATCGCGCCGCCACTCAGCGTGCCGAACGGATGGTGGACGATCTCGACCGGCCGACCCTTCGACGTGACGAGCCCGAGCTCGTCGGTGTCGTAGATCACGGTGCCCGGGTTGTAGACCGGGTCGTATGGATTCGGCGCGTCGGCGAATAGCACCACGCCGTCTCGGTTTCCCGGGCCGAGCCAGCTGCCGTCCATCACGGACGCTGCGATCGAGAGAGCGTCCGTGCCTCGGAAGACCGGATTGCTGCCCGGCGTCGGGGTGATGTCGATCGTCGTCCCAAGCGAGGCGATCGTACCCGCGAAGTCGAATGCGGGATCATGTTGTGCGGCGCCATCCGGACGCGGACCGTCGTCGGCGGTCGGATCGAAGAACAGCACGTCCCCGGTGCGCTCGTTCACCGCCAAGACCTTCGGGCCGAGCCACAGCCGCCAGGGCGCGGAGCCGCCCGGTGCGTCGCCAACAGTGCCCGGTCCTTGCCCGCCGAGTGCGCTGGCGACCCGTGCCGCATAGCCGGCGTCCGGCTGGTAGGGCTTCGTCGTCCACACGATCGATTCGGCGGGCTGCCCGATGTGGTCGTCGACCGCAAGGGTCAACACCGTTGTCGCGTACTGGACCAGCGGCGAGATCGACGGGATCGAGGTCGTCGCATGCGGAAGAGATGGGTAGGGCACAGGCGTCGGCCGCACCAGTGTCGGCGTTGGGCTCGCGGCGACCAGCGAAGGCGCCTGACTGGGTTGGACGCTCGCGCTGGGCGTGACGGTGCCCGACGTGCACGCCGAGGCGAGGACCACCGACGCCATGAGCGCCAAGCCCCTCATGACGTGATGATGCCGGATGGCTTCCCAGTGACCACCGGAGCGGCTGCTGCATAGGATGGACGCCGTGCATGACTCGCTCGCGCAGCGCCTCGTCGCTGGCATCGCTGCGCAAGACGAAGCTGCGATCGCAGCGTGCTTTGCCACTGATGCGGCGTTTCGCGCGTTGATCCCCCCGGGGCTGCGGGAGCGGACCGGCGCCGCACCGACCGCCTCGCTCATCGCCTCCTGGTTCCGGGACTCGACCGAGCTCGACCTTGTCGACCAGCACGCCGATGAGGTCGGCGACCGAATGCTGATCCGGTATCGCTTTGTCGGCGTCGAGGGGGGCCAGCCCTATATCGTCGAGCAGCACCTGAGCTGCGTTATCAGTAACGACAAGATCCAACGAGCTGACATGCTCTGCTCCGGGTTCCGCCCACGCGGCCGCGATGAGGGCGAGGCCACCACCCGGGAGGGGACGCTCGGGTCATAGAACGTCGCCCACGATGGGCGGTACCGTGTCACCGTGATCGACCGGCGGAAACCGATCAAGACCTTGCTACCGCCGAGCCTCGAGGGCGTCGGCTTCGAGCTCGCGGAGCTGCTGGCGCGCTCGACCCACGACGGCGTCGCGGTCATCGACCCGACCGGCGAGCTGGTCGCGTGGAACTCGGCCGCCATCGCGATCACCGGCTGGACCGACAAGGAGGCCACCGCCCGCGGGTTCGGGGCGATCATCCGGCTCCCCGGCGGCGTTCACGAGCTGCGGCCGGGGAAGTGGATCGACCTCCGATCGGCGCCGCTCGATGTCGCAGGCGCCCGCTATACCGTCGTCTTCTTCACGGACAGCACGGCGCAGAAACGTCTCGGCGAGGGCAGGGACGATCTTCGCGCGCTCGGCCTCATCGACGCGCTCACCGGACTGCCCGGCCGGCAGCTCGCGCTGCTGCACCTCGAACGCGCGGTCGCGCTCGCCGAGCGCGACAAGCGGTCCGTCGGGCTCCTCAGCGTCAAGCTCGACCGGCATCAGGACCCGCGCGATCCGTCCCGGCGGCAGGTCGAGGACGAGGTCCTCCGGCAGTTCTCCAAACGATTCGCCGCGTTCGTTCGGGGCAGCGACATGCCCGCGCGGCTCGGCGGCGATTCATTCCTCGTCGTCCTCACCGCGCTCACCTCACCGGACGACTCGACACTCGTTGCGGTCCGGTTGCTGCTCGCGCTCGCGCAGCCGTTCGGCGTCGAGGGCAAGGAGCGGTCGGTGCAGTGCAGTGTCGGGATCGCCGAGTTCCCGCGCGACGCGAAAGACAGCGTCACGCTCCTGAGCGAGGCGTTGCGGGCGGCGGAACGCGCGCAGAACCTCGGCGGCGGACGCTACGCGACCGCGAACGACACCAAGTCGCCGTAGGCGATGCCGAGCTTCACGCCGGCGGAGCGGCGCAAGCTGCGATCGCTGAAGACGCCGTACGGGATCCAGCGGTTCATCGACGACATGCCGTACCACCTCGCGACCTCCGCGTGGTCGCCGCAGCGCGTCCTGCGCGAACGCACGGCCCACTGCCTCGAGGGCGCGATCTTCGGCGCGGCGGCGCTGCGCGCGATCGGCCACCGCCCGCTCATCGTGGACCTCGAGTCGGAGCACGACACCGACCACGTGATCGCGGTGTATCGCGAGCGCGGCCACTGGGGCGCGATCGCGAAATCCAACTACGCGGGTCTCGAGTATCGCGAGCCGATCCACCGGACCCTGCGCGAGCTGGCGCTCAGCTACTTCCTCCTGTACTTCAACCTCCGGCGCGAGCGCACGCTCCGCACGTTCTCGCGCCCAGTCGACCTCGCGCGCTTCGACGGGCGCGGCTGGATGACCTCCGGGAAGGACGTCTGGTACATCCCCGAGTACCTCCTCGAGATCTCGCACACGCCGCTGCTCGCGCCGGGCACCGCGAAACGGCTGCATCGGGTCGAGCGCCGGACGTACGAGGCGGGCCTCGTCGGCCATCGGTGGGAGTGACCGCGGCGTCTTAGCGGTCGAGCGCGCCGATCGCGAGCAGCAGCCCGTCCTTCTTGATCGCCGGGCTCGTCACGATGAACAGGAGCACGCCGCCGACCGGCGCATGCATCGTCGCGAGCGGCTCCCCCACCAGGTCGAGCATCTCGCCGACGACCTCGCCCTTCTTCACGAGGTGACCGACGGCGACGCGCGGATGGAACATCCCCTCGACCGGCGAGCGCAGCCAGTCGAAGCTCTTCACCACCGTCGGCGGCTTCACGAGATCGGGCACTCCGGTGAGGACGCCGATGGATCGCAGGATGTTCGTGACGCCCTTCACGTGCCGGGCGACGTCGCCCTCGATGAGCAGGCCGCGCCCGCCGGATTCCGCGAGCATCGCGGCGACGCCGTTGAGGGACGCGACCGCGTAGAGCGACCCGGGCCGCTCGCCCGTCGGCGCGCTCTTCACGGCCCACTTCGCGCCGTACGCGTTGGCCATTCGGGTGATCCGCGCGTCGAGCGCGGCGTCACCGGTCTCGCGATAGATGACGAACGGCACGAGGTCCTCGATGAGGTCGCCGGCGTGCAGATCGATAGCGTTGTCGCACTTCGTCACGATCTCGGTCAGCAGGCGGTGCGCGAAGCGCTCGCCCCACGTCCCATCGGCCTTGCCGGGGAAGAGGCGGTTGAGGTTGTCGTTGTCCTCGGGATTCACGTAGATGCTCCGCGCGTAGAAGCCGGGGCGGTTGAGCAGCGGGATGACGAGCACGGTGCCCCGGATGTGGGCCGGGTCGAGGCTGCGGCCGATGCGGATCGCCGCCTCGACGCCGGTGTACTCGGCGGCGTGGATGCCGGCCGTGATCAGGACGGTCGGGCCCTCCGACGTGCCGCTGATCGCGATGAACGGCCAGCGGTATTTCTCGAGGCCGGCGTCTCCGCCGAAGGTGAACTCGCCGGTCGCGCGCTCGCCCCCGGTCGGGAGCGGGATCGGTCCGAGGGAACGGCCGGCCATGACCGACACGCTAGCGCGAGAAGCGGCTAGGGCGTGCACCTCGTGTAGTCGCCAGTCGAGTAGCCGGTCGTGAACCACTGCTGCCGCTGGGCCGACGAGCCGTGGGTCCACTGCTCCGGCGCGACCTTGCCCTGCGTCTCCTTCTGGATCCGGTCATCGCCGACCGCGGAAGCGGCGTCGAGCGCGCTTGAGATGTCGGCCGGCGTCGGCGCCTGCAGGTAGCCGGTCTCCGCGGCGTGCTTCGCCCATACGCCGGAATAGCAGTCGGCCTGCAGCTCCTGTTTCACCGAGAGGCTCCCTGGACCGGTGCGCTGATCGTTGCTCAGCGTCCCGAGCACGTCCTGGACGTGATGCCCGTACTCGTGCGCGACCACGTACGCCTCGGCCCACGGGCCGCCCTGCGCACCGAATTGCGTCTGCAGCTGATTGAAGAACGCGAGGTCCAGGTACACCTTGCCGTCCACCGGGCAGTAGAACGGGCCGGTCTGCGCCGACGCGGTCCCGCATCCGGCCTCCGTCTGGTCCGTGTAGAGGACCGTCGTGGCGAGCGTGTACTGGGTGCCGTGCTTCGCGAGCTCATCTTTCCAGAATTGCTGGATCGAGTCGATGTAGCCGACGATCCGGCAGTCCTCGCGCTTGTTCGCGTCCGCGCCGGTCTTGCAATCGGCGACGGACTGCGCGCTCGGATCCGTGGTCACCGTGCCGGAATCCGCGGGAAGGGCGTTGAGGATCTGGGTCGGGTCGAAGCCGAAGAGCAGCGACGCGATCAGGATCACGATCCCGATGCTGCCGCCACCGATGGCCAGACCGCCGCCGCCCATGCGGCTGCCTCTGACGTCCTGGACCTCCGAGGGGTCCAGCTTGGCGTTGTCGTTGAAGCTCATGCCTGACCATCCGCAAGACCGCGGCCAGCGCGGTGAGGTAGCGTCCAGGGCGAGGGAAGGTGCGCAATGAGCGACGGAGCGAGCGCTATCCACACCGAGAAGCTCACCAAGGACTACGGCTCGGGCCGAGGGATCTTCGACCTCGATCTCGAGATCGCCGAGGGCGAGGTGTTCGGGTTCCTCGGTCCCAACGGCGCGGGCAAGACGACGACGATCAAGCTGCTCATGGGCCTTTCCCACGCGACACGCGGCGCGGCCTCGATCTTCGGGCTCGATGCCGATCGCGATGCGGTCGCCGTGAAGAGGCGCGTCGGCTACGTGCCGGGCGAGCTTCCCCAGTTCGGCGGATGGCGCGGCTCAGAGATCGTGGCATACATCGCGGGCCTGCGCGGCGACCTGGACGATGCCGCGGTGGAGGCGATCGCGAAGCGCATGGACCTCGACCTCGGCCGCAAGTACCGCGAGTACTCGCACGGCAACAAGCAAAAGCTGGCACTCCTCCTCGCGTTCGCCCCGCGGGCTGGGCTCCTCATCCTCGATGAGCCGACGAGCGGCCTCGATCCGTTGCACCAGCAGGAGTTCTACGGGCTCGTGCGCGACGCGCGAGCGCGCGGCGCGACGGTGTTCATGTCGTCGCACGTGCTGTCGGAGGTCGAGCACATCTGCGACCGCGTCGGCATCGTCCGCGAGGGCCACCTCGCGACGGTCGGCACGCTGGATCAGCTCACCGGCATCCGCGCGCATCACGTGCGCATCGAGTTCGCCGGCGCGCCGCCGGCCGAGCGGCTCCAGGGCTTGAAGGGCTTCGAGGGCCTCGCGATCGATGGGCGGCAGGCCACCGGTCTGTACCGCGGCAGCTTCGACGAGCTGCTGGGCGCTGTCGCCGGATCGCCCGTGAGCTCGTTCGAGAGCCGCGAGCCGACGCTCGAGGAGGTATTCCTCAGCTACTACTCGGGTGCGAAGCAGTGACCCTGCTTTGGCTTGCGCTCCGCTCGCACCGCACGGGAGCCATCGCGACCGCGGCCATCGGCGCGCTCTCCGGCCTTCTGAACTCGGTCGCGTACGTCCAGGTCGCCGGCGCGACGCCGGCCGAGCGCTCGGTGTTCGCGCATTCGATGGAGGTCGTCGGGAAGCAGCTGTCATACATCCTTCCGCCGCCGGTGCAGCTCGACACGATGGGCGGCTACCTGACGTGGCGGGCGTTCAGCGCCGTCGCGATCGTCTACGCGGTGTGGGCGATGCTGGCGGCGACGGGAGCGGGCCGCGGCGACGAGGAGAAGGGCCTGACCGAAGCGTGGCTGGCCGCCGGTGTGTCGCGCGCACGGTGGATCGCGACACGTGCCGCCGCGTTCGTCACCGTCGCCGTCGCGTCGCTTGTCGTCACCATCGCCGCGACCGGCGTCGGCGCCGCGGTGTCGAACGATCCGCTGCCGCTCGGCCCACTGGC
>DATCOR010000101.1:0-2556 GCA_036564585.1 Candidatus Limnocylindria bacterium
AGGACCGCGAGCACGCCGCTCGCACCGAGCGCGACGAGCGCGAACGAGATCGTGATGATCGTGCGACTGGTGAGGCGCGGGGCGAGACGCTCGTGGATCCATGAACCTCCGGTCCAGGTCACGCCGCCGGTCGTCAGCACGATCCCCGCAAGCGTCGGGCTGAGGCCGCGCGCCTCGCGGAGCATCAACGGCAGGAACCCCTCGGTCCCGAAGAACGCGAAGGTGAGCAGGCCGCGCACGAGCACGGCCGCGCCGAGGCCCGTGCGCCCGGTCAGCGTGCCCGCGGGCGTGACGCGCCGCAGCGCCGGTACGCCGATGAGCGCGCCGGCGGCGAGCAGCGCGATCGCGAGCGCGGGCGTCGAGTTCGAGAGGCCCGCGAGCAGCAGCCCGCCGCCGATCGCGACGAGCACCGCATCGCGCCGGCTCGCGCGATGTCCCGGCGTCGCGGGCGCGCCGAGCTCGCGCAGCGGGGGGACGGCCAACGTCGCGGCGAGCGCGGCGAAGGGCAGGAGCGCGAAGAACACGACGCGCCAGCCGAACGCCGTCGCGATGAACGCGGCGGCGGCCGGTCCGACGATCGCGGGCAGTACCCACGCGGTCGAGATGATCGCGAACATCCGCGGCCGCTGACGCTCCGAGTACCCGCGGGCGATGCTCGCGTACGTGGAGGCGAGGATCGCGCCCGAGCCGATCCCCTGGACGAGCCGCCCGGCGACGACCACCGGCATCGCGGGCGCCGCGCCCGCGGTCGCGAGGCCGAGGGCGAAGAGCGTGAGCCCGACCGAGTAGGGGAGCAGCGTGCCGCGCTGGTCCGCGATCCCGCCCGCGACGATGACCGACGCGAGACTGCCGAGGAAGAACGCGCTGAACACCCAGCCGTACAGCGACACGCCGCCGAGCTCGTCCGAGATGATCGGCAGGATGGTCTCGACGGCGAGCGCCGAGAATGCGATGAGCGTGATCGTGAGCACGAGCCCGATCGTCAGGGGGCGCATCGGTCCAACCCTAGGATCGATCGCGATGTGGCGGCGCGTGATCTCCGCGACGCTCGCGTCGACCCTCGTCGCGTGCGCCTCAGCGGGTCCCTCGGCGCCGTCGCCGAGCCCGACCCCGACGGTCGTGCGCATCAGCGCGGACGACGCGGCGCGGGCGATGGCCGGCGACCACTTCTACTCGGACTACGGCCAGGCGATCCTGGTGATCAGCGGCCGCGTCGGCGACATCACCGTGACCGGGAATAACAGCCGCATCGCGCTGGTGACCTCGACCGCGGCGCTCGTGCTGTGCGAGACCTTCGGCGCGCCGGACGTGAAAGCCGGTGATGCGATCTCCGTGCGGGTGCGCGCGACCGACGCGCTTCGCGATGACGCCGGCGTGCTCCTGCGCAGCTGCGAGGTCGCCGCGCCCTAGCCCGCCGGCGCTCGCAGGAGCTCGAGCGTCGTGCGCTTGCGCTTGTCGTACGTGATGAGCGCGCCGTCGAGCGGCGCGAACGACGGTCCGTCGAGCGCGATACCGACCTCTTCCGCGAGCGCCACGATCGGCAGCTCGATGATCCCACCGTGCGAGATCGCGAGGACGCGGTCCTTCGGTCCGACGCGCGCGGCGATCCGCGCCCAGGTCTGGAGCTGCTCGTTCGCGAACTCGCGCGCCTTCGGATCGGACCGAAGGAGCGCGCGCCACTCCGCCAGCGTCTGCATCGGTCCGAACACGCCCGCGCCGCCGATGTCGGGCAGCAGCCCGGGCTCGGTCGCATCGAGCCGCCCGCCGACGAGCTCGGCCGTCCGTTTCGCGCGCTCGAGCGGGCTCGACACGACGAGCGCGTAGCGCGTCCCGGCTAGCGCGCGGGCCGTCTGCTCCCCGCGCGGCGTCAGCGGGGTCGCCATGCCCCGTTCGGCGTGGCGGCGGACCTCGAGAACGCTCATTTCCGGCCCACATCCCGACCTGCCAGGCGAGCAAGCTCAGGCATGCCCCTTGCTATTCTTCGGGCGCAGTGCGCGTCCTTATTACCGGCATCACCGGCATGGCTGGCAGTCACCTGGCCGAGTATCTCCTTGCCCAGCATCCCGATGTCGCCGTCTATGGGACGTTCCGCTGGCGGTCGCGGATGGAGAACCTCGAGCCGCTCCGCCGGGCCCAGAAGGTGGACATCGTCGAGGGACGGTACAGCGACGGCCAGGGCCTCCGCGACGAGAAGAAGAAGGGCCGGGTCACGCTGCTGTACTGCGAGCTCACCGACGCCGGCGCCGTCGAGCACATGATCTCGGCCATCCAGCCCGATCGGATCTTCCACCTCGCGGCGCAGTCGTTCGTCCAGGAGAGCTTCGACGAGCCCGCCTCGACGCTGCACATCAACATCCAGTCGCAGGTCAACATCCTCGAGTCCGTCCGGCGGCATGGCAAGCAGATCCGGGTGCACGTCGCCGGATCGAGCGAGGAGTACGGGCTCGTCCACCCGGACGAGGTCCCGATGAAGGAGACCAACCCGCTGCGGCCGCTCTCGCCGTATGCCGTGAGCAAGGTCGCGCAGGACAAGCTCGCGTACCAGTACTTCAAGTC
>DATCOR010000107.1:0-11289 GCA_036564585.1 Candidatus Limnocylindria bacterium
GCAGAGGACGGCGACCCGTCGCATTTGTGTCAGGCTATGCGGTATGAGCGACCGGCTCCCGCGCCCGCGCGCCGACCTCGAGACCTTCCCCGCGTACCGCACGCAGCAGGTCACCGCCGACGTCCGCGTGAACGCGAACGAATGGCCGGAGCCGAATCCGGCGGGCCTCTATCTCAACCCAGCGGAGCTCGACGACATCCTCCTCAACCGGTACCCGTCGGCGGCCGCGACCGCGGACCTTCGCGCGACGCTCGCCGCGCGCTACCGCATCAAACCCGAGCAGCTCCTCTTCGGCAACGGCAGCAACGACGTGCTCCTGGGCGTGTTCCTCGTGTTCGGCGGCCACGGGCGCCCCACGCTCCTGTTCCAGCCGACGTACTCGATGCACGCGCGGCTCGCGCAGATCGCCGGCGGCACGGTCGCCGACGAGGACATCGGGCTCCCGTACGACCTGACACTCGACCGCGCGCTCGCGGCGATGGCCCGCGCGAAGCCGAACATCGTCGCGTTCACGACGCCGAACAATCCGACCGGCAACCTCATCGACGAGGCGGTCATCCTCGCGGTGGCCGAGCGGTATCCCGAGACGCTCGTGCTCGTGGACGAGGCGTACAGCGACTTCGCCGGCAACACCGTCGTGCCGAGAATGGCTGAGCGTCCGAACATCGTCGTGACGAAGACCTTCTCGAAGGTGCATGCCGCTGCGGGCCTACGGCTCGGCCTGCTGATCGTCGATCCGCGCGTGGGCGACATCTTCCGCGCGGTCCAGCTGCCGTACAACGTGAGCCCGCTCACGACGTTCGTCGGCGCGAAGATCGCGAAGCGCGAGGGGGACATCCAGCGGCGCATCGCCGAGTGCGCGACCGAGCGCGAGCGGGTGTACCGCGCGCTCCTGCGCGCGCCGGGGGTCGAGGCCTTCCCATCGGTCACGAACTTCATCCTGTTCCGGCTCGCCGACCGCGAGCCCGCGGAGGTGCATGCGAAGTTCCTCGAGCGCAGCGTGCTCATCCGCGACATCTCGATGTGGCCCGGGTGCGCGCGGTGCCTGCGCACGTCGATCGGCACCCGTGCGGAGAACGATCGGGTCATCGCGGCGATCGACGCCGTGTTCGCGACCGCGCCAGCGAGGGCGTGAGGCGGCCACCGAGGGCCGCCCGCTCCTGCTCCTCGACGCGGCCAGCCTCCTGTACCGCGCGTATCACGCCGTTCCCGAGCTGAAGGCGGCGGACGGCACGAAGGTGCACGCCGCGATGGGCTTCCTCAATTTCGTCAGCCGCCTGCTGCCCGACCGCAAGCCCGGACGCTTCTACGCGGCGCTCGACAACGACTGGCGGCCGGCGTTCCGGGTCGAAGCCCTGCCGACGTACAAGACCCACCGCCTCGCGGGCCCCGACGATGAGCCCGATGACGTCGGGCTGCAGTTCCCGATCATCCTCGAGATCTTCGATGCGATCGGTCTCTCGTACGCGGAGGCCGAGGGGTTCGAGGCGGAGGACGTCATCGCGACGATCGCGGCGGGAACGGACGAGCGGGTCGAGGTCGTCACCGGCGATCGCGATCTGTTCGCGATCGTCCGCGACCCCCGGGTGAAGGTGCTGTACACGCTGCGCGGCGTGAGCGAACTCGCCGAGGTGGACGAGGGCTGGATCACGAAGAAGTACGGGATCCCAGGCGACCGCTACCTCGATTACGCGCTCATGCGCGGCGATCCCTCCGACGGCCTGCCCGGCGTGGCCGGCATCGGCGAGAAGACCGCGAGCGACGTCCTTCGGCGGTACGGCTCGCTCGACGCCGCGATCGCCGCGCCCGACCTCAGCCCGACGATCCGCCAGAAGCTGAAGGCGTCCGCGCCGTACCTCGAGGCTGCCCGCCGGGTCGTCGCCCCGGTGAGCGACACGCCGGTGCGCGGCGGCGATGGGTCGATCCCCAGCGCGGCGCGCGATCCCGAGCGCGCGCGGGCCCTCGGTGAGCGCTACCGCCTCACGGGCGCCGTCGACCGGCTGATCGCGGCGCTGCCGTCCCTACCATGAGCGCGTGATCGTCTATCCCGCGATCGACATCCTCGACGGACGCGTGGTGCGCATGTCGAGAGGCGACTTCGCCACCGTCGAGGAGGTCGCGAAGTCACCGCTCGAGGCGGCGAAGCGCCTCGTGGCCGACGGCGCCGAGTGGCTGCATGTCGTCGACCTCGATGGCGCCCGCACCGGACGGCCCGCGAACCTCGATCACATCCGCGCGATCTCCAACCGGTTCACGGTCAAGCTGCAGGCCGGCGGGGGCATCCGCGACTTCGACACGGCCGAGGCCTTCGCGGAGGCGGGCGTCTCGCGCATCGTCGTCGGCACGGCCGCGATCCGGGATCGGGAGCTCATCGACCGGCTGGTGGACCGCCATGCCGACGGCATGGCCGTGGCGGTGGACGCGCGCAACGGGATGGTCGCGGCGTCGGGCTGGACCGAGACGACGAACGTGAAGGCCGCGGACCTCGCGCGCGATCTCGCGATCCAGGGCGTTCCCACGATCATCTACACGAACGTCTCCGTCGACGGGACCCTGCAGGGCGTCGACCTCGCGTCCACCGAGGCGGTCGCGCGCGCGTTCGGCGGCGACGTCATCTACTCGGGCGGCATCGGCTCGGTCGAGGACGTCACAGCGCTCGCGAAGCTCCGGCACCGCGGGCTGCGCGGCGTCATCGTCGGCCGCGCGATCTACCTCGGCCGGTTCACCCTCGGTCAGGCCATCGCCGCCGCGCGAGCGGCCTGATGCTCGCGACGCAGGCCCGGCCGAATGTCGAGACGCGCTCCGACACTGACACGATCGTGGTGACCGATCTCACCAAGCGCTACAAGGGCGCGGAGCTCAATGCGGTCGACGGCATCAGCTTCACCGTCCGGGCCGGGGAGCTGTTCGCGCTCCTCGGCCCGAACGGCGCAGGCAAGACGACGACGATCTCGATCCTCACGACGACGCTCGCTCCGACGTCGGGTACCGCGGTGATCGGCGGGTGTGACCTCGCGTCCGACGCGAACGGCGTGCGGCGCGCGGTCGGGATCATTTTCCAGAAGCCGAGCCTCGACCTCAACCTCACAGCGGAGGAGAACGTGCGGCTGCACGCGATCCTCTACGGCCTCTTCCCGTACCGGCCGTTCTTCACGCTCATGCCGATCGCGTACCGCGATCGCGTGCGCGAGCTCGCGGGGATCCTCGGCATCGAGGGCGAGATGTTCAAGCCGGTGAAGACGTTCTCGGGCGGCATGAAACGCAAGCTCGAGATCGTCCGGAGCCTCATGCACCGGCCGCGCGTGCTGTTCCTCGACGAGCCCACCGCCGGTCTCGACGCGCCGAGCCGCCGGGCGCTCTGGGACTACCTCCGCGAAGTGCGGGCCGAGACGCGGGCCACCGTCTTCCTCACCACGCACTACCTGGACGAGGCCGAGGACGCGGACCGGATCTGCATCCTGGACAAGGGCAAGATCGTCGCGGAGGGCAGCCCCGCCGGCGTGAAGCGTGACCTCACGCACGAGTACCTCGTCGTGGATGCGGCCGACCGCGACGCTCTCCGGCGCGAGCTCGTCGCGCGCGGCGTGACGTACCGCGAGACCCCGCTGTTCGAGATCCCGCTCGATCGCCAGGGTGCGCACGCGCTGCTCAAGTCGATCGACACGCCGCTCACGACCGTCCGCACGGTCGCGCCGTCGCTCGAGGACGCGTACATCAAGGTCCTGGCGCGCTCGTGATCGCGGCAGGCGAGGTCCACTCGATCCTCGCGCTCGCGCAACGCGACCTCACGAAGCTGCTGCGCGACCGCGCGCGGCTCATCACCACCGTCATCTTCCCGTTCATCTTCATCGGCGCGCTTGGCGGGACGCTGTCCGCGAACTTCGGGCGCGCGCCCGGCTTCGACTTCCTCACCCTCACATTCACCGGCGTGTATGCGCAGACGCTCTTCCAGAGCACCGCGATGGGGATGATCTCGCTCGTCATCGACCGCGAGAATGACTTCAGCCAAGAGCTGTTCATCGCGCCGGTCTCCCGGTACACGATCATCGCCGGTCGCATCCTCGGCGAGACGCTCGTCGCCCTGCCGCAGGCCCTCGCGATCATCGCGTTCGGCCTCGTGATCGGCATCAGCATTTCGCTCGCGCAGCTCGTGGCGCTCATCGGCACCGGCCTCGTCGTCGCCTTCTTCGGCGGCGCGTTCGGTGTGCTGGTGCTCGCGTTCCTCAACAACCAGCGCGCGGCGAACCAGGTGTTCCCGTTCATCTTCCTTCCGCAGTTCTTCCTCGCCGGCGTATTCACGCCGATCCAGGTGATGCCGTGGTACCTCGAGCTCGCCTCGCGCATCGCGCCGCTGCGGTACGCGGTGGACTTCGTGCGCGGCGTCTTCTACGTGGGCTCGCCGGACTACTCGCACGTCGTCCTTCAGGATCCGGCGGCGAACCTCGCGATCATCGTGCCGGCCTTCGCCGTCTGTCTCGTCGTCGGCACGTTCTTCTTCGTGCGCTCGGAGCGGAACCGCTAGCAGGCCCGCGCGCCCTCTCGCTCATCCGATTTGATGAGGGACCTCCATCGGTCGGCGTAGGGCCCGGTCGCAGACCAGTCTCGGGTGACCCGAATCCCCCGAACGGGGTGTCCCCCGGGCTAGGCCACCCGGTACAACACGGCGCGTCGACCAGGGGAGGTCGCGGAGGGTGGTCCGGGTGAGGTCGAGGCTGATCGCGCGCTGGCTCGTCGGTGCGCTCGCCGCCGCCCTGTTCCTCGGCGCGACCCCACTCATCGCCGATTCGAAGAGCGGTCCGTCGAACGTCGACCCCGGCCTCCTTGCGGATGCCACCGCGCACCCCGACACGTACTTCCAGGTCATCGTCCGCGGCGCTCCGAGCGCCGCGGCCCCCACCCAGTCGGCATTCCATGGCGGTGCCGGGACCCAGGAACGCAGCGACGGCGAATCGCGCACAGAAAAGGCCGAGACCGTGCTGTCGACGTCCGATGGCTCGCGGCGCTCGCTCGCGATCGTCGGCGGCGCATCCGGCCGGCTGCGCGGATCGCAGATCGTCACGCTCGCACAGACCAGGCTCGTCGATCGGATCATCCGCGACGAGACGTTCACCGCCACCTGGAACGCTGACGACGCCGCGCAGGCGGTCGATGACGTTGCGATCGAGACCGTGAAGGCGCCGATGGTGTGGAACTCGAAGGGACTGTCAGGGAAGGGCATCACGGTCGCCGTGATCGACAGCGGTGTCGCCGATCACCCCGATCTTGCGGGCCGGATCGTCGCGCGGGTCGACCTGACCGGCGAGGGCTCGAACGGCGATCCCGGCGGCCACGGCACCCACGTCGCGGGCCTCATCGCCGGCGACGGAGCCGCGTCGAAGGGTCGGTTCACGGGTGTCGCGCCGCAGGCGAACATCGCGAGCGTCCGCGTGATCGACGCGACGGGCCACGCGAAGCTGTCGACGATCTTCGCCGGACTGCAGTGGGTGCTCCGGAACCGGTCGACGTACCACATCCGGATCGCCAATCTGTCGTTCGGCGGCGCGGCGCTCAGCAGCTACCAGAACGACCTGCTCGCCTCGGCGGTCGAGATGCTCGATTTCTCCGGGCTCACCGTTGTCGTCTCCGCCGGGAACGATGGCCGCCTGGGGACATCGACGGTCACGACGCCGGCGACCGATCCGTTCGTCATCACGGCCGGGGCGGATGACACGAATGGCACCCCCGGTCTCAGGGACGACAGCGTCGCGAAGTGGTCATCGCGCGGGCCGACCGCGTTCGATGGCATCGCGAAGCCGGACCTCATCGCGCCAGGTCGCCGGATCGTCGGTCTGCGCGCTGCGGGCAGCACCCTCGACACGCTCTATCCGAACCTGCAGGTGACGGCGAAGGGTTCGAAGAGCGCGCAGTACTTCATGCTGTCGGGGACCTCGATGGCCGCGGCCATCGTCTCGGGTGTGGCCGCACTCTACCTCGAGCGGCGACCGTCCGCGACGCCCCGGGAAGTGAAGGCCCAGCTGACGGCGACCGCGCGGGCGCTCCGTGACGTGCGCGTCAGCGAGCAGGGCGCCGGCGTCATCGACGCGTTCGCCGCGGTCACGAAGCCTCAGGCCAGAGCGCCGTTCACGCCCTACCCGGCGAGCGCGGCGTTCGCCGAGCAGGTCTTCGCGAAGCTGTACGGGCAGACCATCACCTGGCGCGACCTGTCGTTCCATGGCGGCGTCGACTCGCACGGGATCAAGTGGACCGACGTCACGTGGGCAGACATCACGTGGGACGGGATCACGTGGGAGGACATCACCTGGGAGGCGTTCGACTGGCAGAGCATCACCTGGGAGGACATCACCTGGGAAGACGTCACCTGGGAAGGCGTGACTTGGGAGATCGCGGCACCGCACGGCGATAGCCCGGCCCGCAGCTGGGGCCTGGTGGATTAGGTGGACAAGGACGGGGTGCGTATGAAGAAGCTCTTCGCGGATGTCTACATCTTCGCGGTGGTCGCCGTCGGCGTCGCCTGTCTCGCCGTGGCGTCGGCCGGCGTGCGCGTCGCCAGCCTCGACCCGCTCATGTTCGTCCTGCTCCTTGGATTGGCCGCCGTGGCCCAGCGCAACCCCGTCATGCTCTTCCGCTCGAGCGCCATCTCGATGTCCTTCGCGATCAAGGTCGCCGCGTACGTCCTCTTCGGCGTCGGCGTCGCGCTCTGGGTGAACGTGGTCGTCGCGGCCGTCAACGCCTTCACGCCGAAGCCGAAGCCGGCCCGCAAGGCCGCGTTCAACTTCGGCCAGCTCTCGATCTCGACGACCCTCGCCGCGATGACCTACGGGCTCGTCGGCGGCAAGGTCGGACCGGGCGACCTGGTGACCACGGTCGTTGCCGTCGCCGTCTCCGCGGCGGTGTACTTCCTCGTCAACTCGACGTTGACCGCCGGGGTCATCGCCCTCACCTCCGAGGCCAACTTCTTGTCCGTGTGGCGCCAGAACTTCAGCTGGATGCCGGTGAACTTCCTCGCGACCGCGGTCAACGGCGCGGCCCTCGCACTCGCGTACCAGGCTCTCGGGGTCTTCGGCGCCGCCGTCTTCGTCCTACCGCTCGGCGTCGCCTGGTACTCCTTCAAGGTGTACGTGTCCCGGGCGAACGGCGTCCGGGCCGAGAACGCAAAGCTCGCGGAGCTCAACGTCCTGTTCGAGCGTTCGAACACCCGCCTCACGGAAGCGCACATCTCGATCGTCGGCGCGCTGCTCGGCTCCCTCGAGACCAAGACGGAAGCCGGCACCGCTCAGCTCGCGGCGACGATCTACCGCTCGGTCGCGGCCGCGAAGCGTCTCGGGCTCGACGACACGGCGATCGACGCGGTACAGCTCGGCGCGCTGTTCCACGACCTCGGGAAGATCGCCATCTCGGATGGCATCCTGCTGAAGCCCGAGCGGCTGACGGACGTCGAGTGGTCCGAGGTCCGCGCCCACCCGATCATCGGCGCGAGCCTCCTCGCGCAGATGCCGGAGCTGGATCACATCCGCCCGCTCATCCTCGCGCATCACGAGCGCTTCGACGGGCGCGGCTACCCGAATGGCCTGAAGGGCGACGCGATCCCGCGCGCCGCGCAGATCATCGCCGTCGCGGACGCCTACGAGGCGATCACCACGCCTCGCCCGTACCGGCGCGCGGTCACGCCCGAGGCGGCCGTTGCCGAGCTCCGAGCATGCGCCGGCACGCAGTTCGATCCTGCCGTCGTCGAGGCATTCGTCGCCGAGCTCAACGTCGCGCCGACGAGCGAGCTCGAGCACCTCACCGTCTACCAGCGCGCGGTCGACGCTGTGCGATTCACGGCGCGATAGCAGTGGAGGGTCAGCACATGTTCCGCACCATTCGCACGCTCATCATCGCGGTCATCGTCGCCGCGAGCCTGGCCGGGAGTGCGACCGTGGCGAGCGCCGACCCGGGCCCGCACAAGGCGCACGCGCATACCGTCGCCCCGCAGCCGATCCACGTCCTCTTCGATATCACCTGGGAGTGACGCTCCTCCGGGCGTCGACCGAGAACACGCAGCTCCCGGCGCCGCCGCGCGCTCCCGCACCCGAGGATTTCCCGGCGGTCCCGGCGCTCGAGCCCCCGCGACTCCCGCCGTCGCGGGGCATCGGCCTCGTCATCGCGATCACCGTCGTCCTCGCGGTCGCCGCGGGGATCAAATGGCTCTCGGCGGGATCGATCGAGACCGCGCCGCTCCTCTTCGTCGCGACGATCGCCGCCGCCTGGTGGCTCGGCCGGGGCCTCGGTGTGACCGCCGCCGTCGCGGGCGGCGCCGCGTGGACCGCGGCGGCGTTCGCCACCGCTCCGACGCTCGGCACATCGATCAGCGCCACTGTGCTCGTCGCGGGCCTCGTCGGGATCGCGATCGCCGTCTCCGCGGCGCGGACCCGCGAGCAGCGCCTCCGCATCGAGGAGCTGCGCCGCGAGCAGGCCCGCATGATCCTGGCCGTCCAGCTCCGCGAATCCGTCGTGAGCATCGACGTCGCTGTCCCGCTCCTCGCCGACCCGATGAAGCTCGACCGGACGCAGGGCGCGGCGTTCGATCAAGTCCGCCGTCACGCCCGCGGGCTCACCCGGCTCGCGAACGACCTGCTCACGCTCGATCAGATGGACACGCGGAAGATGGCGCTCACGATGGTGCCGGTGGATCTCGCGGCGTTCGTCCTCGAGATCACCGAGCAGCGGGTGCCGCACGATCGCGCGACGATCGTCACGCCCTCCACGCCGGTCGAGGTCCACGCGGATCCGGAGCGCCTGCGACAGCTCCTCGACCACCTGCTCCAGAACGCGCTGAAGTTCTCGCCGGCAAGCGCCGGGATCATGGTGAACGTGTCGGCCACGGCCGATGAGGCGCGGGTCGCGGTCCGCGATCACGGCGTCGGCCTGAGCCCGGACGACATGAACGTCCTGTTCACGCGGTACGGCCGGATCCGGGACGCACGCACGGCGAACGTGCCGGGCATGGGCCTCGGTCTCTACCTCGCCAAGCTCATCGCCGAGGCGCACGGCGGCGATCTCCTCGCGGCCAGCCAGGGCCGCGGCCTCGGCGCGACGTTCACCGTCGTCCTGCCGCTCGCCGGCCGCCCGCGCAACCTGCGCGCGCAACGCCAGCTGCCCGCGTCGAGCTTCTGGGACTAGGTCGGCTTAGCCGATCAGCTCCTGCGCCGCCTCGAGCCGCTCGAGGGTGCGCTCCTTGCCGAGCAGCACGATCGATCCGTAGAGCGGGGGACCGACCTTCCGTCCGGTGATCGCCGCGCGCATCGCGATCGTGAGATCCCGTACCGACCAGCCCACGTCCGTCGCGACGGCGGCGATGGCCTGTTCGATGCGCTCCTCGGTGAACGGATCGAGGAATCGCAGCGCGACGGTCACGCGGCTGAGCGCCGTGACGGTCTCGTGTGGCTCGCGCTTCTTCGGCACGAGGATCGAGCGGTCGTGCTCCAACCGGTCGGTGAACAGGAACGCGATCTGCTCCTTCGCCTCGGCGAGCGTCTGCATGCGCTCTTTGATCAACGGCGCGACGCGCCGCACGAGCGTGCGGTCCCACTTGGATGGCAGGAAGGGGTCGAGCCGGCGGAGCAGCTCGTCGTCGGAGAGCCGGCGGATCCAGAGCCCGTTGAAGTGGTTCAGCCGGTCGCGGTCCCATTTGCCGCCGGCCTTCTGCACGTGATCGATGCGCCACCGCTGCACGAGCTCGTCGAGCGTGAAGATCTCCTCCTCGGTGCCGGGCGACCAGCCGATGAGGGCGAGGTAGTTGGTCATCGCTTCTGGCAGGTAGCCCTCCTTCCGGAACTCCTCGACCTTCGTCGCGCCGTGGCGCTTCGCGAGCTTCTTCCCGTCCGGGCCGAGCACGTTCGGCAGATGGGCGTGCGGTGGCACGTCCCAGCCGAACGCGCGGTATACGAGGAGATGCTTCGGGGTCGACGGCAGCCACTCCTCGCCGCGGAAGACGTGGCTGATCTCCATGACGTGGTCGTCGATGACGACCGCGAGCTGGTACGTGGGGAACCCGTCGGACTTCAGGAGCACCTGGTCTTCGATCGACCGGAGCGGCCACTCGACGTGCCCGTAGACGAGGTCGTCGATCGCGATCGTGCCATCTTCCGGGACCTTCAACCGGACGACATGCGGCTCGCTGTCCGCGCGCTGCGCGGCCTCGGCCGGCGGGATGCTGCGGCAGAGCCGGTCATAGCGCGTGATCTCGCCGCGGGCCTGCTGTGCCGCGCGCATCTGGGTAAGCCGCTCCCTCGTGCAGAAGCAGAAGTACGCGGCGCCATCGGCGACCAACCGGGCGGCATGCTCCTGATAGATCGGCAGCCGCTCGGACTGCACGTATGGCCCGAACGGACCGCCCTCGCGCGGGCCTTCGTCCCACCGGATGCCCATCCAGTGCAGGCCGTCGTAGATGCTGTCGATCGCGCCGGGCACGAGTCGATCCTGGTCGGTGTCCTCGATCCGGAGGATGAGCGTCCCGCCCTCGTTCTGGCGGGCCATGAAGTAGTTGTAGAGCGTCGTGCGAACGCTGCCGATGTGCAGCGACCCGGTCGGAGATGGTGCGAATCGCACCCGCACGCTCATCTTCGTTCGAGTCTAGAGACCGTAGACTTGACTCGATGAGCGTCTCCACGCGCCGCGAACGGCGTGAACGCGAGCTCCGCAAGCGGCAGCGCGAGAAACGCGGTGGCCACCCGTCCCGCAGCGGCGGTGGCGGCGGGCGGAGTTGGCTCATCGGCGTCGGGGTCATCGTCCTGCTCGTCGTCGCGGTCTTCGGGCTGCGGCAGGCCGGATTGCTCTCGGTCGCGCCTCCGTCGCCGAGCCCGTCGCCCGGCCCGACCATCGGGACGATCGCGGCCGACGATCCCGCGCGCGGGGTGAAGGAGGCCGATCAGGGCCACAGCCACGTGAACCCGGGTACCCCGGTCACCTACACCGGCGCGCTCCCGCCGAGCTCAGGGAGCCACTGGCCGCAGCCCGCCGCGCCGGTACCGGCCGCGATCTACGACCAGCAGCTCCCGGCCGAGGCGACGACCCACAACCTGGAGCACGGCGGCATCGTCATCGCGTACGACGGGCTCTCGGCCGACGAGGTCACGCAGCTGAAACAGTTCGTCACCAACACGCTGAAGACGAAGTACACGAAGATCCTGCTCGAGCCCTACGCCGGCCTCCAGAACGCGAAGGTCACGATCATCGCGTGGGACTGGCGGCTCAACCTGCAGACCGTCGACGCGACGTCGATGCTGAAGTTCATCACCGTCCATTACG
>DATCOR010000046.1:0-4919 GCA_036564585.1 Candidatus Limnocylindria bacterium
GCCCTCCTGCAGGTCGGCGACGTAGGCCCCAAAGCGCCCGAGGAAGCTCCGTGCCTCTCGAGCCGCTGTGGCGACTTGGGTCGGCAGATCGTTATCGGCTCGGAGCAGGCGTTGCGTGAGGTCCAGGACCATGACCACGCGCGATAGCTGCGCGGCGAAATCCTGTTGCATCTCGTCGATCAACTGCTTGCGTTCGGCTTTCGACTCCTCGAGAAGGCGCGCCGAGCGGTCCGCCTGCGCGAGCGTCGAGAGGAAGTCTGCGATCGTCAGACCGATATCGATGTCGATGTCCGCGTACCGCTCGCGCACGCGACCGAGCACGAGCACGCCGTTGCTTTCGTCCGTCACTCGGATGGGAAGTAGGAGGTACTCATCGGTCCGCGTGCTCGTCCATGAGCGCCCGCGCGCTCCGCGCAGGTGACGCGGGCGGCTCCCCTCCACGACCGCCGCCGCAAGCTCGTCGTCATCCAGGTGCACGTCGCGCGGTAGTACTTCGCCGTAGCCGACCTCGGCTCGCAGCTGCAAACGCCGCGGATCGCCGGTCGGCGTCCAGATCCCAACCACATCGTGGCGGAACGCAGCGGCAACGACCGACAACGCTGCCCGAAGGTTCACCTGCGCATCGGAGCCGCCACCCGCCAACCGCGCGAGGTCGAAGAGCGCAACGGCTTGCCTGCGATCAGCCTCGAGGCGTCGGACGGTGCTGAGACGCGCGACGGCCGCCTCCGCACGTTCGATCATCGCAGCGAGGTCCTGGGCGACGATGTTCAGATCCTGGAGCATCTCGCCGTCGTTCGTCCCGACCATGCGCCGAGCTCTGACGTTCACGACACCGAGCACCCGGCTCCCGTTCCTCAATGGCACGACAAGGGCTTCCTCGATCGTCGGATCGATGCCGACGAAGCGGGCGTCATCGATCCGGCCGCTCAAGATAAGGGGCTCCCCATGCCGCGCGACCCAACCCGAGATACCTTCGCCGACCCGCCGCCGCCCAGCACGCACGATCTGCTCATTCGCCCCGAAGGCCGAGCGGACGACCAGCTCGTCATCGTTCTCCACCACCATGACGGAGACCCCGAACGCGCCGAACAGCTCTCCGATGCGCTCCGCTGCGACCGCGATCATCTTCTCGGGATCGTCGGCATGGGCGATCTCGCGGCGCACCTCTTCAAGCACGCGCACGCGGCGCGCGAGCTTCGCCGCCGTCCTGGTCGAATCCCAGAGTGAGTGCGTGTCGGCGAGATCGACCGCGACGAGCGCGGCGGAGCGGGCCAGCACGCCCAGGCTCTCCGGACTCCACGGCCGATCAACGCGCAATCCGACGACCGAACCGACCTCTTGGCCGTTCCAGACAAGGGGGACCGCAAGCCGATCTCGCGCGAAGCGGCCGTCAGCCAGCTGGATCGGAAGAGGACGACCGTCGATGTCGCCTGGCGTGCTGGACTTCGGCAAGTTGTGTTGTACGAAGGACACCCGTTCACCGTCCGAACCGAGGACGACGATCGCAAGCGCGTCCGCGGATACAAGGCCAGCGAGATGCGCTGCTCGCGCCGGCCAGTAGTCAGGCCGCCCACCGATCGTCAAGCAAGCCACCCCGCCACCCCTTGTCAAACCTGCTGCCACTACATGCCCTTCGATGGAGCGCGTCAACATGTTGCTGACCGTTTGAGACCGGGCTTGTACGCCGACACGCGCGCGTGCGGCGTATCACCCTCATCTACATCCGGCCGCTTATCCAAATGGACTAGGCGCGCCGGCGCCCCGGACGCGAGGGTCAGCCTCCGCCGGTCGCGCCCTGCACGTCGCGGCGGTGAAAGATCCAGAACGCGAGGCCGCCGAGGACGAGCGTGTAGCCGACCAGCACGAAGCCCGCGTGCGCGAGATCGGCGGGCGCGGCAGGCCCGCCGAACCCCGTGCTGCCGCTCCAGGCCGAGATGCTGTGCACCGGCAGGTATTCGGCGACGTTCGCGAACCAGCTGAAGAAGTTCGACAGGAGCGCGACCAGGATCTGCTCGGCGAAGTAGTAGCCCAGGCCGATCGCCATGCCGGCCGCCGATGACCGCGCGAGCACGGTCACGAAGGTGGTGAGCGTGATGTACGGGATCAACGACAGCCAGGCCTTCCAAAGCGCGATGCCGGCCGCGGACCACGTGGCGCCCGAGGCCGCCGCCGGCGCGGCGAGCCGTTCCGCGATCGCGCTGCTGATCACGACCGACACCGTCGCGACGATGAGCCCGAGCCCCGCCAGGACCACGAGCGTGAGGAGCTTGGCGGCGAGGTACGGCCAGCGGCCGGTCCCTTGGACGAGCACCGATCGCAGCGTGCCGGCGCCGTAGTCGATGCCGATCGCCGACGCGGTGAGCACCGCGATGAGGATGAGGCCGAGCGTCTGGAGCGTCCCGAGCGCCAGCGGGATGCTGCCCGGCAGCGTGAAGTTCTCGTACGCCCGCTGGAGCCGCTGCGGCTGCGTCGCAAGCTGCTGCCGGCACTGCGCGCGCAAGCCGTCGAGCACCTGGGCATCAAGGTCGGTCGGCTGCCGAGCGGGATCACCGGACAGCAGGTCGTTGCACGACACCGTGCGCGGGGCCCGGCCCTGCTGCGCCTGCAGGGTGGCGGGGACGGTGATCTCGCCGCCGGTGCTCTGCAGGTTCTGATAGGAGAAGAACGAGCCCCACACCGCGAGCTGGGCGAACAGGATCGCGAATATCAGCAGGATCCAGAGCATCCAGCGACGCCGGAGCTTGAACCATTCCCAGATCGCGAGATTGCCGATCCGTCCGATCATGAGGCGCCCCGGCCGGTGGTCGGGTCGGTGCCGGTGATCTCCATGAAGAAGCTCTCGAGGGTGTGCCGAATGGGAACGAGCTTCGTGACGTAGATTCCGGCCTGGGCCAGCGCCCGGGTGATCTCCGCGGCGCGAGCGGGTGGCGCGGTGACGACGAGCTCGCCCGCGCCCGACGCGACCTTCTCGACCGCCGGCAGCGTGGCCAGCAGCCTCGCGGCCGCAGCATCGTCGGTCGTGCCGAGCCAGAACGAATCCTTCTCGTGGAGCAGCTCCTTGATGGTGCCCTGCACGATGAGCTTGCCTTTGGCGAGCACGGCGACGTGATCGCAGACCAGCTCCGTCTCGGCCAGCAGGTGGCTCGACAGCACGATGGTCCGGCCGCCCTTGCCGAGATCGCGGATGAGCTCACGGACCTCGACGACGCCGGCAGGGTCGAGGCCGTTGGTGGGCTCATCGAGGAACACAAGGTCGGGCTCGCCGAGGAGCGCGCACGCGATCCCGAGCCGCTGCTTCATGCCGAGCGAATACGTGGCGAACTTGCTGTCCGCGCGCTTGCCGAGATCGACGAGCTCGAGAAGCCGATCGATATCGGCGGGCAGGCCACGCCGGCCGATGCCCTGGAAGTACCGCAGGTTCGCGCGTCCGGAGAGGTACGGGTAGAAGGTCGGGGACTCGACCATCGCGCCAATGCGGCGCAGGGTGTCGGAGCGGCCGACCGCATCGCCGAAGATCCGCGCCTGGCCGGACGTGCTCTGGACCAGGCCGAGGAGCATCCCCATCGTCGTCGTCTTCCCCGAGCCGTTCGGTCCGAGGAACCCGAACACACCGCCTCTGGGGACCCGGAGCGAGAGCTGGTCGACCGCGACGACCTCGCCGTACACCTTCGTCAGGCCATCGGTCTCGATGACGAGGTCGGCGACCCCGGTCGGCTCAGTCACCGAGCGATGCTACCGGTGATCGGATCTCAGCTGTGTCGGTGCGCTCGCGGGGGCACGTCGAACCGGGTCAGGTCGTCCGGCCAGCCGAGGAGCGTTGCGCCGACGTCGTACGTGCTGCGCAGGAATTCGAGGATCGCAGCGCGGGGATCGGCCGACGCGCGCGCGACCTCGTAGGGCAAGAGGAACTCCGCGATGGTCGTGTTCCACGCCGCGCCGGCCGGCCGGATCGCCGCGCGCTCGACGCCCGCGGGCTTGGGCCAGGCGTACGCGTAGAACGCCGGGTCCGGGTACCGCGCATCGCCCGGCCACCAGCCGGCGCAGATCTGTTCCGCGGTCGCCCCGAAGCGTTCGATCGTTCCAGCCGCGGCGCGCGGAGCCACCCGGCGCGTGCCGACGCGGACGACCGCGAGGTCGAAGCTGCCCCAGAAGAACGACACCGGCGGGCTCTTGGCGAAGAACCGGGCTCGATGCGCCTTGAGCACCGTGTCGATGCGGGCGAGCAGCCGCCAGAACCGCAGGGCCTGAGCCGGGTCATACACATGGTGCGTGCGGTCTTGCGCGAACGGGATCGGATCGGGGATCTCCGACGGCATGGCCGGGAGCACGGCCTCGATGTCGAGGCGCCGCAACGCCCGGTGCACGTCAGCGTGAAGATCGGCGACGGCGCCGCCGAGCGCGCGCCGCTCGATGCCGCCATCGCTGGTCCGGATGATCAGCACGCCGTCGATGAAGTCGATCTCCGCGTCGAGCGTCCGCGAGCCGACCGGCATCGGCGACGTGGTGAGCCCGCGACTCGTGAGGTACAGCGGGACGTTCATCCAATGCGGCTCGAACGGCGTGAGCACCATTCGAAGCGAACCAACGATCTGGGTGTACAGGTGCAACGTGTCCCGGGTCTCGCGCCACTCGCCATATGGCAGAGGCAGCCAGTCGGTCATCGGCTGAGTATGGAACGGCGCGGGCAGTGCGCCCGCGCCGTCGCGATGCACGAGCAAGCTGTGGCTAGGCCGCGGTGCGCTTCGTCTTTGCGCGGACGCGGGTCGGCCGCTTTGCGGCGACCAGCGTCGGCCGGCGCTTCTCGGCCGCGCCGCACACGGTCTCGATGATCAGCTTGGTCACGATGTACGGGTCGCAGTTCGCGTTCGGGCGGCGATCCTCGATGTAGCCCTTGCGGTCCACCGCGACCTGCCATGGGA
>DATCOR010000048.1:0-19286 GCA_036564585.1 Candidatus Limnocylindria bacterium
TTCCTGCACCGCAACACCGTGCGTCAGCGCCTCCGCCGGATCGCAGACCTCACCGGAGCCGATCTCGAAGACGCCGATCAGCGCGTGCAGCTGTACCTCGCGGTGTTGGGCCAGAACGCCCTCCGCGAGCTCGCGTCGTGAGTCATAGGACTGTGCACAGTGCACCGACTTCGATGAAGAGGATTGACGCGCCTCGGGGTCGCCACGCATCGTCCGTCTTCGAGATGCAGCGCCTCGTCCTCGTCGTCGTTATTGGCATCGTCCTTATTGAGGGCGATGGGAGACGGCTGGGAGGCTAGCGGCACACACCACGGACCACGAGCAAAGCGAAGGCCTCCCGGAAACGGGAGGCTTCTTTGGTTCCCTGAGGAAAAGTAAGGAGGCGACGCGATGGCGACACTGACGAAGGCCGCGATGCCCGAGGCAAGCGCCGTCGCGCAGCGCGGCGCCGACCTCGTCTGGCGCGCGCTCGAGCACGCGGGCGCCGATGTCGCGTTCGGCTATCCCGGTGGCGCCTGCCTCCCGCTCTACGACGCGTTGCCCGATCACCCCCGCGTCCATCACGTCCTCGTGCGCCACGAGCAGGGCGCCGCACACATGGCCGACGGGTACGCGCGCGCCACCGGTCGTGCCGGCGTGTGCATCGCCACGTCGGGACCGGGCGCGACCAACCTCGTGACCGGCCTCGCCTGCGCCTACATGGACAGCGTCGCGATGGTCGCGATCACGGGCCAGGTCTCGACGGCGATCATGGGACGCGACGCGTTCCAGGAGACCGACGTCCTCGGCATGGTCGGGTCGGTCACCAAGCATTCGTACCTCGTGGAACGGGTCGAGGACATCGAGCCGACCATCCATCGGGCGTTCGACGTCGCACGCGCCGGCCGGCCCGGCCCCGTCCTGGTCGACATCCCGAAGGACATCCAGCTCGGCACCACGGCGGCGCGGTCACGGCCCATCGCACCAGCCGCGTCGCCGGCCGGCGCGGACCCGAGCGAGCTCGATCGAGCCGCGGCGCTCCTCGCATCGGCGCAGCGGCCGCTGATCATCGCGGGCCATGGCGTGCGCCTCGGTCGCGCGCACGGCGAGCTGTTGGCCTTGGCCGAGCGCCTCGACATTCCGGTCGTGACGACCCTGCTGGGCATCGGCGCGCTGCCGGAGGACCACCGGCTTTCCGGGGGCATGCTCGGGATGCACGGCAGCGCGAACGCGAACCGGATGGTGAACGAGGCCGACGTGATCCTCGGGGTCGGGCTTCGGTTCGACGACCGGGTGACCGGGAAGATCAGCGCGTTCGCGCCCAAGGCCACGATCATCCACGCGGACCTCGACGAGACGCAGATCGGCAAGAACGTCCCCACCGCCGTCGGCATCGTGGCCGACGCGGGTGCCGTGCTGTTCGCGCTCGCCGCGCGACTCGACCGGATCTCGCGGCCGGAGTGGTCCGGACGGCTCGCGGCCGCGCGGGCGCGTCCGCGCCTCGCGGTCTACGAGGACCGCGTCGAGCTACCGCCGCGTCTGGTCATCCGCGCGATCCGCGACACCGCCGATGACGACGCGTACTTCGTCGCCGACGTGGGTCAGCACCAGATGTGGGCGGCGCAGCATCTTCGGCTCACGCACCCGGACCGGTTCCTCACGTCCGGCGGCCTCGGCGCGATGGGCTACGCGCTGCCGGCCGCGATCGGCGCGCAGATGGGCCGTCCGGCGTCCGAGGTCTGGGCGATCGCGGGCGACGGCGGTGCGCAGATGACGATCCAGGAGCTCGGGACCGCGGTGCAGGAGCAGACGCCGGTGAAGCTCGCGATCCTGAACAACGGCTATCTCGGCATGGTCCGCCAGTGGCAGCAGCTGTTCCACGATGGCCGGATCTCGCAGACGCCGATCAGCAGCCCGGACTACGTGAAGCTCGCGGACGCGTACGGCGTGCTCGGCCTCTGCGTCGAGCGGCGAGCCGATCTCGGTCCGTCGCTCGCGCGGGCGAAGGCCCATCGCGGGCCCGTCGTCCTCGACATCCGGATCGAGCGCGAAGCGAACGTGTGGCCGATCGTGCCGCCCGGCGGCGCGAACGCCGACCTGATCGAGGAGCCGCTCGGATGAGCGACGTCTCGCACACCTTTGAGCTCACCGTCGACGCCGTGCCCGGCGCGATCGAACGCGTGCTCTCGGTCGTGCGCCGCAGGCGGCTCGGCCTGCGGTCGTTCCGAGCGGACGCAGCCGGTGATGGCCAGTGGGCCGTCCGCATCCAGGCGGGCGCCGTCCCCACGGAAGCCGCGCTCGCACTCAAGCAGTTCGCATCACTCATCGACGTTCGCAACGCGCACGTTCACGAAGAGCGGTAGGAAACCAGGAGGAAGAGATGGCCACCATCTACTACGACGCGGACGCGGACCCCCGGGCCCTCAAGGGCAAGACGATCGCGGTGATCGGCTACGGGAGCCAGGGCCACGCCCATGCCCAGAACCTGCGCGACAGCGGACACTCGGTCGTGATCGGGCTCGCCGAGGGGAGCAAGAGCTGGGCGACCGCCGAGCGCGACGGCTTTGACGTGCGCGCGGTCGCGGACGCCGCGCGTAATGCCGACGTCATCGTCATCCTCGTGCCCGACCCCAAGCATCGCGCGGTGTACGAGAAGATCGCCCCGTCGCTCGGCCGCGGCCGCACGATCGTCGTGGCGCACGCGTTCTCCGTCCATTTCAAGGAGATCGTCGCGTCGCCGGAGATCGATGTGGTGCTCATCGCGCCCAAGGCGCCGGGCCACCGGATGCGCGAGCTGTTCGCCGAGGGCAAGGGCGTCCCGGCGCTGGTCGCGGTGCATCAGGACGCGAGCGGTCACGCGAAGGCGACCGCGCTCGCCTATGCGCAGGCCGTCGGATCGACCCGTGCGGGCGTGATCGAGACCACGTTCGCCGAGGAGGTCGAGACCGACCTTTTCGGTGAGCAGACGGTCCTCTGTGGTGGCATCTCCGAGCTGGTGAAGGCCGGCTTCGATACCCTCGTCGAGGCCGGTTACCAGCCTGAGATCGCGTACTTCGAGTGCCTGAACGAGATGAAGCTCATCGTCGACCTCATGTACGAGGGCGGGCTGTCGTACATGCGCTACTCGGTGAGCGACACGGCCGAGTACGGCGACTACGTGTCGGGCAAGCGCGTCATCGACGCTCGGGTCCGGCAGACCATGCGCGACGTGCTGGCCGAGATCAAGGACGGCAGCTTCGCGAAGCGCTGGATCGCGGAGGCCCGCGCCGGCTCGCCGGAGCTGCTCGCGACGAGGGCGAAGGAGCAGGACTCGCAGATCGAGCGGGTCGGCCGGTCGCTACGCTCGATGATGCCCTGGCTCCCGAAGCGCGAGTTCGGCCAGCCCGCGGCACCGAAGCGCGAGCCGGCGGGGGTGGCGTAATGGATTCGTTCCGCGAGCGGCTCGCGCGCCTCGGCATGCGGTTCGGTGACGAGCAGCTTGGGCGCGCCCACGCGCTCGTCACGCGCTACGGCTTCGTGCCCGAGGAGCTCACCGACATCCAGCTCATGACGATCTGCGTCGAGGCCTACCGACATCCTGATTCCGACCTGCCGATGTGGATCTAGGACATGGCCACGATGCCGTTCGGGAAATACCGTCCGTTCCGGCCCCTGCCGGGCGGGCTGCCCGACCGCTCGTGGCCTGACCGCGCGATCGATCGCGCGCCGCTCTGGTGCTCGGTCGACCTTCGCGACGGCAACCAGGCGCTCATCGATCCGATGGATCCCGCACGCAAGCTGCAGCTTTGGAACGTGCTGGTCGGGATGGGCTTCAAGGAGATCGAGGTCGGCTTCCCGGCTGCATCGCAGCCCGACTATGAGTTCATCCGCCAACTCGTCGAGCGCGATCTCATCCCGGACGACGTGACGATCCAGGTCCTGACCCAGTGCCGGCCCGAGCTCATCGAGCGCACGTATACGGCCCTCGCCGGCGCAGCTCGGGTCATCGTGCACTTCTACAACTCGACCTCGGCCTGCCAGCGGCGCGTCGTGTTCCGCGAGGAGAAGCCCGGGATCACGAGGATCGCCGTCGACGCGGCGCGCCTCTGCAAGCGGCTCGAGCCGACGCTGCGGGGGACCGCCCTGCGCTACGAGTACTCGCCCGAGAGCTTCACCGGTACAGAGCCCGACTACGCGATCGACATCTGCGCGGCCGTCATGGACGTCCTGGAGCCCGCGCCCGATCGGAAGCTCGTCCTCAACCTCCCGGCGACGGTCGAGATGTACACCCCGAACGTCTACGCCGATGTGATCGAGTGGTTCGGCCGCGCGGTACCGCGCCGCGACTCGGTCGTCCTATCGTTGCACCCACACAATGACCGCGGCACCGCGGTCGCCGCCGCCGAGCTCGGGATGATGGCCGGCGCTGAGCGCGTCGAGGGCACGCTGTTCGGGAACGGCGAACGGACCGGTAACGTGGATCTCGTGACGCTCGCACTCAACCTGATGAGCCACGGCATCGACCCGCAGCTCGACATCAGCGACATCGACGCGCTCCGTCGCGCCGCCGAGCACGCGACCCGGCTGCCGGTGCACCCGCGGCACCCGTATGTCGGCGACCTCGTGTACACGGCGTTCTCCGGGTCGCACCAGGACGCGATCAAGAAGGGCCTCGACGCGCTTCCAGCGGACTACGCCGTCTGGGACGTCCCGTACCTGCCGGTCGACCCGAAGCATGTCGGCCGGACGTACGAGGCCGTGATCCGCGTGAACAGCCAATCCGGCAAGGGCGGCGTCGCGTACATCATGAGGGCCGAGCACGGGCTCGACCTTCCCCGACGGCTGCAGATCGAGTTCTCAGGGCGCATCCAGGCGATCACGGAGGACACCGGCACGGAGATCACGCCGGCCGAGATGTGGAACGCATTCTCGCAGCGGTACCTCCCCGAGCGCCCGCCGATCGAGCTCGTGAGCTACGAGACAGCATTCGCCGGCACCGCGACGACCCTCATCGCGCGGCTGCAGGTCAGCGGGCGCGACCGCACGGTCCACGGTACGGGCAACGGCCCAGTCGCCGCCCTCGTGCACGCGCTGCGCACCGCGTTCGACCTCCCGTTCGAGGTCCTCGACTTCAGCGAGCATGCCGTCGGCGCGGGCGCCGACGCCGTCGCGGTCGCGTACGTCGAAGCGCGCGACGGCGAGGGGAGCACTCGCTGGGGCGTCGGGCTGCACGAAAGCGTTCTGACCGCGTCGCTCCGCGCCGTCGTCTGCGCGTTCACGCAGCTCCATCGGTCGACCTGGGACCTGAGCGACCGCGCGGCGCTAGGGCGCCGCAAGACGCAGCCGGTCGCATGACCGCGGCGCCCCGGCCACGCAGCCACGTCATGATCGACGGTCCGAACCGGGCGCCCGCGCGCGCGATGATGCGCGGCGCCGGGTACACGGATGCCGACTTCGGTCGGCCGCTCATCGGGGTGGCGCACAGCTGGATCGAGATCATGCCCTGCACGATGCACCTGCGTCGCATCGCGGAGTGGGTGAAGGAGGGCATCCGCGAAGCGGGCGGGACGCCGGTCGAGTGCAACACGATCGCGGTCTCCGACGGGATCGCGATGGGCACCGAGGGCATGAAGGCATCGCTCGTCTCGCGCGAGATCGTCGCGGACAGCATCGAGCTCGTCGTCCGCGGCCATCAGCTCGACGCGCTCGTCGCGATCTCGGGCTGCGACAAGACCATTCCAGGCTGTGTCATGGCGCTCGCGCGCCTCGATGTCCCGGGGCTGATGCTGTACGGCGGCTCGATCATGCCCGGGCGGTTCGAGGGTCACGACGTGACCATTGGTGATGTCTTCGAAGCCGTCGGCGCGCATGGCGCGGGGAAGATGAGCGACGAGCGACTGCTCGATCTGGAGCGTGTCGCCTGCCCCGGCGCCGGCGCCTGCGGCGGTCAGTTCACGGCGAACACGATGGCGACGGCGTTCGAGGCGATGGGGATCTCACCGGCCGGCTCGAGCGGCGTGCCGGCGCTCGATGCGCGACGCGAGGCGGTCGCCCGCGACGCCGGTCGGCTCGTCATGCGGCTGCTGAAGGACGACGTCCGCCCGTCGAGCATCATCACCCGCGACGCCATCGAGAACGCGATCGCCGCGGTCATGGCGACCGGCGGCTCGACGAACGCTGTGCTCCACCTGCTCGCGGTGGCCGGCGAGGCGAACATCACGCTCTCGATCGACGACTTCGACCGCATCAGTGCCCGCACCCCGCTCCTCGCGGACATGAAGCCCTGGGGTCGCTTCACCGCCCCGGACATGGACGCGGCCGGCGGCATCATGCTCGTGATGCAGCGGCTTCTCGACGCGGGGCTGCTCAAGCAGGACGCGCGGACCGTTACCGGCCGCACGATCGGCGAAGAGGCGCGCGCGACGCGCGAGACGACCGGGCAGCAGGTCGTGCGGCCGCTCGCGACCCCGCTCGCGCCGAGCGGCGGACTGGTGATCCTTCGCGGGTCCCTGGCGCCCGATGGGTGCGTGACGAAGGTCGCGGGCCACGACACCCCGACCCGGACCTACGGGGCGAAGGTCTTCGACCGCGAGGAGGACGCCTTCACCGCGATCGAGGAGAAGCGCATCGTCGCCGGCGACATCGTCGTCATCCGCTACGAGGGCCCGAAGGGCGGACCTGGCATGCGCGAGATGCTCGCCGTCACCGGCGCGCTCGTCGGCGCGGGCCTTGGCGACAAGGTCGCGCTCGTCACCGATGGCCGCTTCAGTGGCGCGACCCACGGCATCGCCGTGGGCCACGTCGCACCCGAGGCCGCGAACTGCGGCCCGATCGGCCTCGTTCAGGATGGAGACAAGATCACCATCGACGTGGCGAAGCGCCGCATCGACCTCGACGTCGATCCCGCGGAGCTCTCACGCCGCCGGACCGCGTGGCGCGCTCCCGAACCGCGGTACAAGACCGGCGCCCTCGCGAAGTACGCGAAGCTCGTGGCCTCGGCGTCAGAGGGCGCGGTGACCGGATGACGGGCGCCATCGCCACCACGATGCCGACGGTGACGGTGGCGGCCGCCGCGGCCGCCATCGCCGGGCGTGTCGAACGCACGCCGCTCGTCGCGTCGCCGGATCTGTCCGCGCTCGCCGGCTGCGAGATCCACCTCAAGCTCGAGAACCTGCAGCGCACCGGCGCGTACAAGCTGCGCGGTGCGCTCACGCGGCTCCTCATGCTCGATGCGCCGGAGCGCGCGCGCGGCGTGGTCACCGCGTCCGCGGGGAATCACGGGCAGGGTGTCGCGGTCGGCGCCGCCGCGCTCGGCATCCCCGCTTGCGTCGTGCTTCCGCGGGGCGTGCCGCTTGCCAAGCTCACGGCGATCCAGCGCGCGGGTGCCGAGGTCGTGATCACGGGCTCCGGCTACGACGAAGCGTTCGCCGCCGCGCGTGACCTCGCGGCGGAACGCGGAGCCGTGTACATCCACGCCTTCGACGATGCGGTCGTCATCGCGGGCCAGGGCACGGTCGCCCGGGAGATGCTGGAGGACCGTCCGGACCTCGACGCGATCGTGGTGCCGGTAGGCGGTGGGGGCCTGCTCGCCGGTACGGCGCTCGCGATCGCCGAGGCCCGCGTGGGCGCGCGGCTCGTTGGTGTGCAGGCCGCCGGCGCATGCGCGTTCGCCGACGCGCTCCGCAGCGGATCCATCGTGGCCGGCGGGGCCGCCACGATCGCCGACGGCATCGCGGTGCGCGAGCCAGCGGCCCGTACCGTGGCGATCGCGCGCGCCCATGGGGCGACGATGCGGATCGTCACCGATGAGGCGATCGCGCGCGCGATGGTGTTGCTGCTCGAGCGCCACAAGCTGCTCGCGGAGGGCGCGGGCGCCGCCGGCGTCGCCGCGATGCTGGATGGGCCGGCCGAGCTCGCGGGCAAGCGCGTCGGCATCATCATCAGCGGTGGCAACATCGACCCGAACCTTCTCGGCAAGGTGCTGCAGCAGGGACTCGCGAGCGCCGGCCGGTACCTCGCGTTCCGCACGTGGCTCGACGACCGCCCGGGGCAGCTCCACGCGCTCACCGGGATCCTCGGCGACGAGCACATCAACATCCTCCACGTCGGGATCCATCGCGTCGGGCCGTACACGGCGCTCGGCCGGGTCGGCCTCGATGTGATCGTCGACACGCGCGACGCGGCACACGCGCAGGAGGTGCTCGCGCTCGTGCGGCGCTCGGGATTCCCCGCCGAGCAGCTCATCGACCTGCAGCCCGAGGGCTGACATGACCGGCCGCACGCTGGCGCAGAAGATCTGGAACGAGCACGTCGTGGCGCGTGGCGACGGTGAGTCCGACCTGCTCTATGTCGATCTCCACCTCGTGCACGAGGTGACGTCGCCTCAGGCGTTCGACGGCCTGCGGCTGGCGGGCCGTCGCGTCCGCCGGCCCGACCTCACGCTCGCCACCGCGGACCACAACATCCCGACCGTCCTGGACCGGCCGGTCGCCGATCCGGTCTCCGCTCGCCAGATCGACGCGCTGACGGCGAATTGCGCCGAGTTCGGCATCCGGCTGTACCCGATGGGCGACGCTGGGCAGGGCATCGTGCACGTGATCGGACCGCAGCTGGGCCTGAGCCAGCCCGGCATGGTCATCGTGTGTGGTGACAGCCACACGTCGACGCACGGCGCCCTCGGCACGTTCGCGTTCGGCATCGGCACCAGCGACGTCGAGCACGTGCTCGCGACGCAGACCATCTCCCGGGCACGGCCGCGGACGATGGCGGTCACGATCGACGGCCGGGCCCCGGTCGACGTCAGCGCGAAGGACATCATCCTCGGGGTCATTGCTCGGATCGGTGTGGGCGGCGGCACTGGGCACATCGTCGAATACCGCGGCGCCGCGATCCGTGCGCTCTCGATGGAAGGTCGGATGACCGTGTGCAACATGTCGATCGAGGCCGGAGCGCGCGCGGGCATGATCGCGCCCGACGACACGACATTCGCGTACCTCGAAGGTCGGCCGCACGCGCCTTCCGGCGCGGACTGGGAGCGCGCGCTCGATCAGTGGCGCGGGCTCCCGACCGATCCCGGTGCGGCGTTCGACCGCGAGCTGCGGATCGATGCCCGCGAGCTGCGGCCGTTCGTGACGTGGGGGACCAACCCCGCGCAGGCCGTCGCGATCGACGGAGCGGTGCCCGATCCGGAGTCGCTCGACGGACAGCCCGCTCGCGACAGCGCCCGCCGCGCCCTCGCGTACATGGATCTTCGTCCCGGGACTGCGATGCGCGACATCACGGTCGACTCCGTGTTCCTCGGCTCGTGCACGAACGGCCGGATCGAAGACCTGCGCGCGGCGGCCGACGTGCTCCGTGGCAAGCACGTGCGGACGGGCCTGCGGGCGCTGGCGGTGCCCGGCTCGATGCAGGTGAAGGCCCTGGCCGAGGCTGAGGGCCTCGACCGCGTCTTCCGCGACGCGGGCTTCGAATGGCGCAGCGCGGGCTGCTCGATGTGCCTCGGGATGAACGACGACGTCGCCGCTCCTGGCGAGCGGGTCGCGTCCACGTCGAACCGGAACTTCGAGGGTCGCCAGGGACCGGGCGCCCGTACCCATCTGGTGTCGCCCGCTGTCGCTGCCGCCACGGCTGTGGCCGGACATCTCGCCGCGCCCGCGGACCTCGCCCGATGAGGGCGGTCGAGCGCGTGACCGGCCATGCGCTGCCGCTGGACCGGCGCGACGTCGACACGGACCAGATCATTCCGAGCGATTGGCTGAAGCGTGTCGAGCGGACCGGCTACGGCGCCGGTCTGTTCTCGGCCTGGGCCGCCGATCCGGCGTTCGTCCTGAACGACCGGCGCTTCGACGGTGCCTCCATCCTCATCGCGGGCGCGAACTTCGGCTGCGGCAGCTCGCGCGAACACGCCGCCTGGGCCCTCGAGGACCGTGGCTTCCGGGCCATCGTCGCGCCGAGCTTCGCCGACATTTTCCGCTCGAACTGCCTCGCCGTCGGTCTCGTCACGGCAGAGCTTCCAGAGCCGGACGTGGCCCGGCTCCTCGCGGCGGTCGCCTCGAACCCCGCGCTCGAGCTGAGCGTCGACGTCGAGTCGCGCACCGTCACCGCGCCCGCGCTCCGCTACGCACGATCGTTCCCACTCGACGAGGCGTCGCGGTCACGCCTGCTCGCGGGTCGCGACGAGATCGATCAGAGCCTCGCGCACGAGCGCGCGATCGCGGCGTACGAGGCCAGACGTGCTAGCTGGATGCCGCGCCTGAGGCCTCGGGCTTAGCTCGCTGGCGATGACCCCGGTCGGTACAGGATGCGCGTCCTGATCGTGCCTTCGACTGCGTCGAGCTCCTTGCGAAGCGCGAGGCTTAGCGGTCGATCTGCTCCATCGACATCCATGACGGCGTAGCCGATCGATCGCGTCGTCTCGAGGTACTGGCTCGACACGTTGATCCTCGAGTCACCGAGGATCCCGTTGATCCGGGCGAGCATTCCCGGCCGGTTCTTGTGGATGTGCAGGATTCGGTGTTTCGCGCGATGTTCCGGGAGCGAGACGTTTGGGAAGTTGACTGCCGTGAGCGTTGGCCCGTTATCGCTGTACTTGATGAGCTTTTCCGCGACCTCGGTACCGATGCTGATCTGCGCCTCGACCGTGCTCCCGCGATGTGGCCGGCTCGAATCGAGGCCGCCAGCGCCTCGAGGTCGACGACGGAGCCCCGCGACGCGTTGATGAGCCGCGCCCCGGCTCAGCGCTGCCAGCTCCGGTGCCCCGATCAATCCCGTCGTGTCGGCCGTATCCGGCACGTGCAGCGTGACGACATCGGCTCGCGCGAGCAGCTCGTGGAGTGCGCGCGTGACCGCCCCGCGATCAGTCCGGTTCGAGCACCGACGTCGCGGCGGGATACGTCCCGAGGACCTGCACCCACGCGCAGCACGTCTGCATGAGCGCGATCGCCTCGCTGGCCGGGCTGCGCGCGGGATCGCCCTCGAAATCGAGGTAGAAGACGTAGTCCCACGGAGCCGCCCGGCTCGGCCGCGACTCGATCTTCGTGAGCTGCAGCCCCGCGGTCGCGAACGGCTGCAGCGATCGGGTGAGCGCACCGGGAACGTTCGTCGTCGCGTACGCGAGGCTCGTCTTGCTCGGGCCGGCCCGCAGCGCGTCGGGGATCCGCGCGCTCGCGTCCCGGTCGCCGGTCCGGGCGAGCGCGAAGAAGCGCGTGAAGTTATCGGCGGTCGTCTCGATGCCTTCGGCCAGCACGGCGAGCCCGTATGCGCGCGCGGCGCGCTTGCTCGCGACGGCCGCCACGCTCGGGTCGTCGCCAGAGGCGACCTCGGCCGCGGCGCCGGCCGTGTCGTACGCGACGACGGGCTCGATCCGCCGCGCCCGCAGGTACTCGTCGACCTGGGCGAGGGCCTGGGGATGCGAGCGCGCGCTCGTGATGCCCTCGAGCGTCGCGCCGGCCCGCCCGAGCAGGCAGTGACGCACGCGCACGACCGCCTCGGCGATCACCTGCAGGCTCGCGTGACCGCGCAGCAGGTCGTACACGTCGACCACCGATCCGGCGTGGCTGTTCTCGACCGGCACCACCGCGGCCCCGGCCGCGCCCGATCCGAGCGCCGCGAACACGTCCCCGAACGTGCGGGAGCCGACCGGCGTGTCCTGCGGGAAGAGGGCCTGCGCCGCAGCCTCGGAGTACGCGCCCGCGACGCCCTGGTACGCGATCTTCACCGCGCGTAGACGGCGGTGCGCCACTCCGGATGCGCGCGGTCGTCGCCGCGGGCGATCGCGAAGTAGCGGTCCCCGATCGCCGTCGCGATGGGCCCGATGGTGCCGCCGCCGACCGGTCGCCCATCGACCTTCACGCATGGCGCGACCTGCGCGCCGGTGCCGCAGAAGAAGAGCTCGTCCGCGATGAACAGCTCGGTCCGGTCGATCGACCGAACCACGAAGGCGTAGCCGAGGTCGCGCGCGAGATCCTCGATCGTCTGGCGGGTGATGCCCTCGAGGATGTCGTCGGTCACCGGCGGCGTGATGAGCGTGCCGTCGCGCACCATGAACAGGTTCGAGCCGCCGCCCTCGGAGACGTGACCGCCGCTCGTGAGGAAGATCGCCTCCTCGGCGTCGTGCTCGGCGGCCTCATCGACCGCGAGCGCGGTATTGATGTACGCGCCGCTGACCTTCGCGCGGGCCGGGATCGCCTCGTCCGAGATGCGCCGCCAGCTTGTCGTGTGCGCGGCGAGCCCGCCGGTCGAGAGGTACCCGCCCATCGGGAAGGCGTAGACCCCGAACCCGTCGCGGAGGCCGTGCAGCGCGACCTTCACCACGCGCGCGGCCTTGTACGCGAGCGGGCGGATGTACACGTCGCTCTTGAAGGCGTTGCGGCGAAGGAGCTCGAGGACGATCTCGGAGAGCTCATCCGCGTCGCCGGGGAGGCCGATGCGGACGATCCGGCACGACCGGGTCATCCGCTCGAAGTGCTCGCGCAGCCTGAACACGTAGAGCTGCTCGGCCGGCGCGTTCCAGTACGCGCGGATCCCCTCGAAGACCCCGGTCCCGTACTGGAGCGCGTGCGTCGCGATGCTGACCTTCGCGTCCGCGAACGGCACGAACGCGCCGTCAAGGTACGCGAAGCCGGCCTCCGGGATCTCGTTCGCCGGACCGGGCGCGCCTTTCACAGCCGGGCCACGGCTTCCTCGCGATTCCACAGGCGCTGCGCGAGCTGGAGCGCGACGAGATCGGAGACCAGCACCGCGGCGATGCCGCCGGCGATGAGGCCCGTGGGGATGTTCCCGATCACGCTGGTGACGGCGGTCAGGCCGACGACCACGCCGGCGAGCACGAGACCGGCGACCTGCTGCGCCGCGCGCTGGCTCGGGACACGCGCCGATACGACCATCACCCACGAACCGAGGGTGAGGATGAAGAGGATCGAGAGCCCGAACAGCTCGATCATCGTCATCGGATCGAGCACCTCCGCGATGCGTCCGGCGCCGAACCGCTGCGACGCCGCCGCGTAGTACGTCACGAGCGAGACGATCGAGAGCGCCGCGGCCGGCACCATGACGCCGAACAGCTTGCCGGCGACGATCTCGATGTCGCGGATCGGCGCCGCGAGTAGCGGCACGAGCGTCTGGGCCTCCTTCTCCGCGGCGAACGAGCCCGCCGCCGCGTTGATCGCGGTGGCGGCCGGCAGCAGCCCGGCCTGCAGGGCGAACACGAGGATGAACGCGTCTGGCGGGGGCGCTGCGGAGCGGTTCAGCTGGATGAGCACGATCGGCAGCGCGATCAGGAACAGCGCGCGGACGATCGACGCCCGATCGCTGTACTGCTCGACGATCTCCCGCCGCGCGAGGATCAGGGCCTTCATGCCTGCCGGCTCTCCTTGATGATCGCGAGGTACGCGTCCTCGAGCGATCGGGTCTCCGCGTTCACGCTGATCACCCGCGCGCCGGCGTCGAGCAGCGCCCGAAGTGCCCGGGTGTTGTTCTCCGCGGGATCGTCGGTGCTCCAGCGGACCTCGAGCCGCCCGTTGGCGGGGCTGAGGCCGTCGATCGTCACGCCGGCGCCGCCCAACGCCGCACGGACGGCCGTCTCGTCGGCGACGAGCTCCGCGCGGAACGAGGGCCGGCCGGCCGAGCGGAGCTCCTCGGTCGCGCCTTCGCGGACGATCCGGCCGCGGTCGACGATCACGACGCGGTCGGAGATCCGCTGGGCCTCGTCCAGGTCGTGCGTGCACAAAAGGATCGCGCGGTGCTGCGCGCGGAGCGACACGATGAGCTCGCGCAGGGTCTGGGTCATCTCCGGATCGAGCGCGGTGGCCGGCTCGTCGAGCAGCAGCACCGGTGGCTCGTGCACGAGCGCGCGCGCGATCGCCGCCTTCTGCTTCATCCCGCGCGAGAACGCCGCGAGCTTCGTGTCGAGCACCGCCGTCAAGGCCATGAGCTCCACCAGCTCGGCGATCCGCGGACCGGGAGCTGACACGTCGTACAGCCGCGCGAAGTAGGTGAGGTACTGCCGGAGGGTCATGCGTTCGTAGAGCGATGGGGAGTCGGTGACCAGCCCGCAGCGCGCCCGCACGGCGTTCGGGTGCTCGCGGACCGAGAGGCCGTCCACGATCGCCTCGCCCTCCGTCGGCGCGAGGATGCCGGCGATGATCCGGCTCGCGGTCGTCTTGCCGGCGCCGTTCGGGCCGAGGAGCGCGACGATCTCGCCGCTCCGCACCACGAACGACGCGCCCGACAGCGCGGTGAAGGACCCGAACCGGCGTGTGACATCGCGGACCTCGATCACTGGTGAGACCGAGGATATGGGTTAGCCTGCACCTCGTGGATGTCGTGCTCTCGCTGCACGGCCGCGTCGCGACGGCGATCGTGCTGTACCTCTCGATCGTGGGCGTGTGGGGACTGTGGCTCGGCCTTCGCGGATCAGGACCGACGCCGAGCTTCATCGGGGCGCTCGTGATCTTCGAGGTCGCGGCCGTTGCGCAGGGGCTCCTCGGGATCGGGCTCCTCTTCTCGCGTGCGCCCTCGCAGTCGCTGCACATCCTGTACGGCTTCGCGCTCGCGCTCGCTATCCCACTGGCCGCGACGATGGTGCGCCGGCGCGAAGGGCGCACGGCCTCGTTGACCTTCGGCCTGATGGCCCTGTTCGCCGCCGGGCTCGCGGTCCGCGGGATCACCACCGGATGACCGTCATCGACGAGCGGCCCGACACGTCCATCGATGCGCTCCAGGCGCTCAACGACGATTTCCTGTACTTCAACGTCGCAGGATCCGGCCCGACGTTCCCGGTCGCGCAGCGCGCCGCGGAGGCGTACCGCACGTGGATGAACGGCGTCGGCATGTTCTCGCACGTCGGGTACGACTCGTACAACGCCGAGCTCAGCGCGACGAGAGAGGAGCTCGCGGCGTTCATCGGCGATCCAGGCGGCGCGTCGCGGATCGCCCTTACGCAGTCCGCGACGGACGGGCTGAACACGGTCATCGCGTCACTGCCGCTCGATCCGGGCGCGCTCCTCGCCACCACCGCCGAGGAGCACCCGGCCGCGCTGCTGCCGGTGTACCGGCGCCAGGATCGCGGGGATCGGGTGCGGGTCATCGCCCTGCACGACGACGAGCGGTTCCTCGAGGACGTCGCGCAGGCGTTCCGCGACGGCGCGCAGGCCATCGTGTTGTCGCTCGTGTCCTGCCGGACCGGCCGGCGGCTGCCCGTCGAAGCCGTGTGCCGGCTCGCGCGCGACGCGGGCGCGATCAGCGTCATCGACTGCGCACAGGCGCTCGGCCAGATCCCGGTGGACGTGCAGGTACTCGGCGCGGACGCGACGGTGTTCCTCGGTCACAAGTGGCTGCACGGCCCGCTCGCGACGGGCGCGACGTGGGTGGCCGATCCGGGACGCTGGACGCCAAGCCGGGTGGGCTGGCGCTCCCGCGCCGACCACGATCTCGAGGGTCACATGAAGCTGAACGACGACGCGACGCGGTTCGAGATCGGCACCGTCGATGTCGCCGCGTTCGTGGGCATCCGCCAGACGCTCGCGGTGCATCGCGCGCTCGGCGCGCGGGTCCGCGATCGCGTGAAGGAGCTGCGCGCGCGCGTTCTTCGGGCGGTCGGCGAGCTGCCGCTCGATCTCCTCGGCCGGGCCGACGACCCCACGGGCATCGTCGTGGTGCAGCCGCGGGCCGGCGGCGCGGCCGACATCGTCCAGCGGGCCTGGGCTGAGGATCGCATCGTGATCAAGCACGTCGGCGACCAGTCGATGGACGCCATCCGCATCTCGTTCTGGGCGCTGCATCGCGATGCGGACATCGACCGGCTGGCCGGCGTGCTGTCGAAGCAGCTGGCGGTCAGGGCGTGACGACCGGCCTGCTCGCGAAGCAGGTGGCGATCGTCACCGGTGGCGGGCGCGGCTTCGGGCGCGCGATCGCCGAGACGCTCGCGGGCCTCGGCGCGAATGTCGTCATCGCCTCGCGGAATGCGCCCGAGCTCGACGAGGTCGCGATGGCGATCAAGAAGCAGGGCGGCAAGGCCCTGGCGCAGACCGCCGACGTCGCGGACGAGCGACAGGTGCAGGAGCTCGTGCTCGCTGCCGAGCGCTGGATCGGGCCACCCTCGATCCTCGTGAACAACGCGGGCGTCCTCGATCCGATCGGGCCCCTCGCCGAGACGAGCGGCTCGTCCTGGTTGCGCAACATCGCGATCAACGTGGGCGGCACATATCTCGTGACCCGCGCGGTGCTGCCTGGGATGCTCGACCGCGACTACGGCCGCATCGTGAACATCTCGAGCGGCGCGGCGGACCGCGCGAGCGCGGGATGGAGCGCGTACTGCGCGGCGAAGGCGGCCGTGGACCAGCTCACGCGCGTGCTCGCGCTCGAGCTCGACGGCAGCGGCATCGCGGTGAGCGCGTTCGATCCGGGGCTCGTCGACACCACGCAGCCCAGCCGCGTCCGGCCGGCCACGCCGCAGCCGCACGGCCCGGCGCGCGTCGTCGCGTATCTCTGTCTCGCGGAGACGCAGCGCAACGGCTCGGTCGTCGAGATCGGGGACACCGAGATCGTCGCCGCGGCGGAGGCGGCGCTCCGCTAGGAGCGGCTCAGGCCTTGCCGCCGGGCGTGTAGCCGCGCCGCTTCGCGATCGCGCCGGAGAGCAGCTTGGTCACGCGCTCGGGATCGGTCGCCGCACGCCGCTCGAGCTCCTCGGCCGGCCGGCCGATGAGCCCGCAGGTCGCGCAGTCCCCGTTGCCGTCGAGCCGGGCGTGGCAGTGCCCGCAGTGCACCTCGAACGCCCCGTGCGGCCGGAAGAGCTCGAGGCCCTTCGCCTCGGCGATGAGCGCCGCGATGTCCGCCACCGCTAGCCGGCCGAGAGCACGACGGACTTCTTCTCGAGGTATCCATCGAGGGCCTCGAGGCCGTGCTCCTTGCCGAATCCGGACTGCTTCGAGCCGCCGAACGGCAGCTGGTCGTACGCGACCTGGATGTCGTTCACCCACGTGTAGCCGGCCTGGATGAGCTCGATGGCCTTGCGGGCCTTCGCGAGATCCTTCGTCCAGATCGACGAGCCAAGGCCGTACACGCTCGCGTTCGACTTCGCGATCGCCTCGTCGAGGTCGTTCACGATGACGATCGGTAGCGCAGGGCCGAACACCTCTTCGGTGAGCATCCGCGAGTCCTCGCTCACGTCGGTCAGGACCGTCGCGTCCATGAACCAGCCGCGCTCGAACTCCTTGCCCTGCGGCCGCGTGCCGCCGGCGAGGACGCGGGCGCCCTTCTTCACGGCGTCGGCGACCTGGGCCTCGACCTCGGCGCGCTGATGCTCGGTGTGGAGCGGCCCCATCTTGGTCCCCTCGGCCAAGCCATCGCCGACCTTCCACTCCTTCTTCGCGCGGTCGGCGATCTTCGTCATGAACTCCTCGGCCACCGACGCGAACACGTAGACCCGCTTCACGGCGAGGCAGGCTTGGCCGGCGTTGAAGAACCGGCCGATGGCTGTGGCCGCGGACGCGCGTCGGATGTCGGCGTCGTCGCACACGATCATCGGATCGCTGCCGCCGAGCTCCAGGGTGACCCTTGTCACGTGCTCCGCGGCGAGCTTCATGATCCGCTTGCCGGTCTCGGTCTGGCCGGTGAACGCGACCTTGTTCACCTTGGGATGCGACACGAGCGCGTCGCCGATCTCGGCGCCCGACCCGTGCACGATGTTGAGAACGCCCGGCGGCAGCCCCGCCGAGTTGATGACCTCCACGGCCTTCTGCGTCGCGAGCGGCGTCGTCGACGCCGGCTTCAGCACGACGGTGCAGCCGGTGGCCAGCGCGGGGCAGATCTTGTTCGCCATGAGCGTGAGCGGGAAGTTCCACGGCGTGATCGCGGCCACGACCCCGATCGGCCGGCGGATGGTGAGGCCGAACTTGCCCGGGTCGTCGAGCGGGACGTAGTCGCCGCGGATCTTGTCGGCCAGGCCGGCGTAGTACTCGAGGTTCTCCTGCACCCGCGACGCTTCGAGGATCGCGTGCGCGAGCGGCTTGCCCTGCTCCTGCGACAGCAGCTTCGCGATCTCGGGGACCGCAGCCTTCATCTTCTCCGCGGCGGCGTGCAGGATCGCCGCGCGCTTCGTCGGCGGCAGGCTGGCCCACGCCGGGAACGCTTTCGCCGCTGCCTCGACCGCCGCATTGACGTCGGCCGCGCTGCCCCGCGGGATCGAGTCGACGACCGATCCATTCGAGGGGTTCTTGACCTCCATCGTCTTGCCCGCCTGCGAGTCGACGAGCTCACCGTTGATGAACATCTTCGCCATGCGATACCTCTCCGAACCTGCTGCTGCCGGCGCGCACGCGCGCGACTTCGGTGATTAGATTGTGCCGGAAATCCGCGCGCGCGCGTTTTCGGAGGTCGTGATGTCAGTTCGGGTCGAGCTACGGGATGCCGTCGGGCACATCGTGCTGGACCGGCCGCCGGCCAACTCGTACGACAAGGCCTTTCTTGACGACCTTTCGCTCGCGATCGACGAGGCGCGCTTCAACGCCGCCGTCAAGGCCATCGTCGTGCGCAGCGCGTCGGAGAAGTTCTTCTCGGCCGGCGCGGACGTGAAGATGTTCGCGTCGACGGACAGCGAGTACCAATTCGCCTTCGTCATCCACGCGAACGAGATCATGGGCAAGTTCGAGCGGACCCCGAAGATCGTGGTCTGCGCGATCAACGGGCACTGTCTCGGCGGCGGGCTCGAGATCGCGATGTGCGCCGACATCCGTATCGCCGCGGAGGGTACGTACAACATCGGGTTGCCGGAGGTCACCCTGGGCGTGCTGCCGGGCACCGGCGGGACGCAGCGCCTGCCGCGGCTCATCGGCCGGCAGAAGGCGCTCGAGCTGATGATCCGCGGCAGCACGGTGCAGCCGGCCGAGGCGAAGACCCTCGGCATCGTCGACGAGGTGGTGGCCGCCGACAAGCTCCAGGAGCGCGCCCACGAGATGGCGTCCTTCTTCTCGACCGGCCCGACGCTCGCGATCGGCCAGATCAAGCTCGCGACGGTGCTTGGCGGCGGGATGCCGTTCCAGGACGGGATGCTGTTCGAGCACGCCGCGGTCGGCCGCCTCTTCGCGTCCGAGGACGCGCGCGAAGGCGTGACCGCGTTCACCGAGAAGCGCAAGCCGAACTACAAGGGCAGGTGAGCGACGAGCGGCTTTGCCGCGAGGAGCGAATCAGACAGTTCGCACGGGCCGAAGGCCCGAGCTTGAACAAGGGGAAGTGACGACGCTCGTCTCCAAGATGGAGACGATCGCCGAGTCACCGCTCCTGCCCGGCACGCGCCGGATCGCCCTGCATTACCGGGACGGCGGGGCCGGCGA
>DATCOR010000133.1:0-13105 GCA_036564585.1 Candidatus Limnocylindria bacterium
GTCGCAGCCTTCGCGGGTCCCGGCTTCCGCGATGCGACGCGGCTCGCGCAGACCTCGCCTGAGCTCGCCGACGCGATCCTCAACGGGAACGCGGCGGAGGTGCGGGCCGCGCTCGCGAAGCTGCGCGCGGCGCTCGACGAGGTCGAGCGGGAGCTGGGCTAGCGGCCGAGCTCTTTCAACATCTCGAAGAAATCCGGGAACGTCTTCGACACGCTCTCGGATCCTTCGATCGCGACGCCGGGGATCTGGAGGCCGAGCACGGCGAAGGCCATGGCGACCCGATGATCGCCCTTCGCATCGACGACGCCGTCGTGCAGTGGGACGGGCTCGATGCGGATCGAGTCGGCGAAGGCCGTCGCGCGTCCGCCGAGGGCGTTGATGGCGTCGGCGACCGCGTGGATCCGGTCGCTCTCCTGGAGCCGGGTGTGCGCGATCCCGCCGAGCTCGGTCGGCGTGTCGCATTGCGTCGCGACGACCGCGAGGCTCGGGAACACGTCGGAGCAGTCGCGCACGTTGGCCACGATGCCCTGCAGCCGGCCGACCCGCTCGACGGTGACGGTGCCCTTGCCGCGCGAGACGCCGCAGCCCATCTCCTCGAGGATGGAGAAGTACCGGACGTCGCCCTGCCCGCCGGGGATCTCGTGCGCATCGACGTTCTCGATCGTGACGCTGCCGCCGCAGATCGCGGCCGCGGCCGCGGGATACGTCGCGGCCGTCGCGTCACCCGGGATCGCGAACGAGCGCGGCTTGACCTTCTGCGGCTTGATCGTGATCCAGTCCAGGGTCGGCGCGTCGACCTTCACGCCGCGCGTCTTCAGCACGGCGATGGTCAGATCGACGAACGGCGCGGAGACGAGCGATCCGGTGATCTCCAGCTCGATCCCGCGCTCGAGGCGCGCCGCGATGAGCAGCAGGGCCGACGCGAACTGGCTCGATTCGTTCCCCGACACCGCGACCCGTCCCCCGCGGATCGGGCCTTTCACCGTGAGCGGCAGCGCGTCGCTGTCCGCCGTCGCGCCGAGCTCGCGGAGCGCGTGCACGAGCGGCGCGATCGGGCGCTCCCGCATCCGCTCGGCGGCGTCGAAGTGGGTCTCGCCGTCGGCAAGCGCGGCGAGCGCGAGGCCGAACCGGGCCACCGTGCCGGATTCCGCCGCGTTGACCGTGCCGGTCGCGTGAGGGATCGTCTCGGCGCCATGCACGGTGACCTGGAACGTCTGGTCCCATTCCACGCGATACCCGAGCGCCGCGAGGGCCTGGCGCATCGCTCGGACATCGTCACCGGGATCGAGGCGGCCGAGATCGAGGCGCGAGCGCCCGTCGGCGATGGCCGAGAGGACGAGCTCGCGGTTCGCGATGCTCTTGGAGGCCGGGACGCGGACGCGCACCTCGCGCAGCGGGTGACGGAACGGGACGATCGGCCGTGGCGTCATGGGACAGGGGATTATGGCCACGGATCGCTGGCGAGCGCAGGTGGGCTCTGCCACCATGCGTGGTCGTGAGCGCGCGCGCATCCGTCCTGAGTGCCGCGGTCGGCCCGTGACCGTCGACCACGGACCGGGCTGGCAATGGGAGCCGGCGAAGGCGCTCGATCGCGTCGCGCACGAGGTCGCGCTCGATTGGCAGGTCCGGCTCGGGCCGCGCTACGAGTGGGCCCGCTACTCGTTCGCCGCGCCGGCCGGCGACGACGCCGTCCTCAAGATCACGCCGGTCGAGGACGACTGGGCCGATCACGAGGCCGATGCACTGAAGTTCTGGCGCGGCCGCGGCGCGGTCCGGCTCCTGCGCGAAGACCGGTCCCGGCGGGCGATGCTCATCGAACGCTGCGTCCCTGGCCACGATGCGTCGGCGATCGACGATCTGCAGGCGATCCGCGCCGCGCTCGCGACCGGCCGGGAGCTGTGGCAGCCCGCGGACGACCGCGTGTTCCGCCGGGCCGGAGACGAGATGACCCGCTGGCTCCGCCAGCTCGCCGAGCGGACCGATCATCCCTACGTCGCCATCGCGGCGGCGCGCTTTGCGGCGATCGGCCCGCGCCACGACGTCCTCGTGCACGGCGACTATCACCACCACAACCTGCTCCGGCACTCCGGCCGCTGGCTCGCGATCGATCCGAAGCCGCTCATCGCCGAGCCCGAGTTCGACGTCGTGACCCTGCTCTGGAATCCGCTGCACCTGGTCGTGACCCGCGAGGTCGTCGAGCGGCGGATGCGGCAGTTCACGTCGGCGGGCCTCGACGAGCAACGCGTTCGGGACTGGGCGGTCATCCGCGGCACGCAGCTCGGCCTGCCGCTCGAGCCCGGCGAGGACGCTGCGACCTCGCGCCAGCTCGCCGTGGTCAGATGGTTGCTGGAGTAGCGCCCTAGGGCTTTGTGAGCAGGATCGCGTTCGGGAGGAGCCGGCCCGGTCCGACGGTGTACTGACCGTTGATCCACATCGCCGACGTGCCGCCGCCGTCGAGGTTGAGCGCATCCTGGACGCCGAGCGCCTGCAGGACGTACTGCGATTCGACCAGGCTCGCGTTCTCGGTGATCACGAGATAGATGTAGGTGCCGTCGGTGCCGATCGACCCCTTCATCTCACGCTCCTGCTGCTTCGCGGTCTGCTCCGCGCTGATGTCGAGGATCGCGCCGCCCTGCAGGAGGAGCATGAACATCGTGATGCCCGCGGTGATCGGCAGGTTCGCCGCGGGGCCCTGCCCGTAGACGTACGCCCGGCGGTAGTACGTCGGCGTCTTCCCGTTGAAGAGGAGCAGTCCGTTCTGACCGATGAGCGCGGGCTTGTTGATCCAGGTGCCGAGGTCGCTGTTCCACATCGCGTAGTCGTACGAGTTCACCTTGCCGGCGCACGCGGCGTAGTCCGGCGGGCAGAGATACGTGCCGTGAATGGCCGCATACGCGTGGTCGGCCGTCGCGAACTGATCGAGCGGCTTCACCGGGCAGCTGTTGGCGCAGTACGAGGCGTTCGCCGTGACGGTCTTCACCGTGACATCCGCGAGCCGCTCCTTGATGAGGTGCGTCGTGAAGGTGCCGGCCGGCGTCGGCACGCTGAGCGTGCTGTAGCCCGTCGGGCTGTAGACCCCGACCGGCTTTGGCGGCAGCGTCCCATCGGCGTTCAGGACGGTGACCGACCAGAAGACGCCGACATCCTCCATCCAGGTCGCGCCTTCGATGAGCGGCCGGAGGTAGAGCCGGTAGTAGCCGGGAGTGAGCGGAGCCTGGATCGTGAACTGGAACCACGCGACCTGTCCGGGTCCGACGTACGCCGCCGGCTGCATCGCGATCCGGTTGTAGCGCGGCCAACCCGTACTGGGCGAGCCCAGCGCGCCGTCACCGCCGAGCGGGCTCGCGCGGTCCTGGCCGGGCTCGGGACTCCACGTCCCGAGGTAGGCCACCTCGCCGAGTTTGCCGCTGACCCAGCCGCGTGAACCGGAGTTGTAATACGCGACCGTCGCGGTCGACCGCGTTCCGGGGCACAGGGTGGGGTAGCCGCTCTGCCCGTACCACTGGGCGTGGAAGCCGGGGATGCCGACCGCGTAGCCGGCGGGCGGCGGGATGCCCGGGCCGGTGCTGCTCGCGCACGTCGCAGCGGCGCTCACCGGATGTGTCGCGACCGGGCCGACCAGGAGCGAGGCAGCGACCAACGCCGTGGCGCACAGCCGAGCGAACGCGGTACCCCTGACCATCCCACCGTGTAACGCGTCGCCGGAAGGCCCGTTGTGCCACCCGTTCGGATGGCGCTCAGCCCGACGCGATGGCCAGCTCGAGCCGCCGGGCGATCACGCGCCCGAGATCGGCTCGGGCGATGCGCATGAGGCTCACCGATCGGATCGGCCCGCGGTTGTACCGGTCATCCACGAGGATGGTCTCGTACCCATAGGTGGCGAGGAACTCGGCGATCCGGAGATCATCCTCGACCGTGAGCGCGGGCCGTACGGACCGAGCGATGCGCCGCTTCCCGTACGCGGAATGCTCGCCCAGTGCGACGTGATGGAGTGGCACCGTGCCGAAACCCGCGGCCGCGAGCCGCTCTCCGGTGCTCGCATGGAGCTCCGGCGGACGCTCGGTCATGAGCACGAGCGCGCCGTCGGCGAATGGCAGCAGCGCCGCGGCGACGCTCGGGTCGATGATCCGCTCGGGCTCGGTCCAGTGATCGAGCCGCCACCGCGTCGCGAGCTCGCGCTCGTTGCGCTTCACCGGCGGCTCGAGCGTCGGGATCGGGGCGCGCAGCACGGGCTCGCTGCCGAACCACTGGCGGTCCAGCAGTGCTTCGAGATCGACGAGGACGACCGGTCGATGTTCCATCCGTCGCTGCCGACCGACGCCATGCAGGAGCTGTACCCGCGAGCCGTCTATCCGTCGGGGAGCGAGACCGGCGGCACGTACGGCCGGACGTAGGACCGGTGCCACCATGCGCCCGTCTGCCGCCGCTCGGCCGGCGTGGTGAACCGGTAGAGCCACAGCTGCGCCCGGACGACGCGCGGGCGCTCGCCCGCGAACGGATCGCCCGCCAGCAGCCGGAGGATCGCGCGATCGCCCGCGAGGAGCTTCGCGAGCAGCGGCATGAACCATTCGTGGTAGCGGGGCGATGAGAAGGCGGCAAACCACATGAGCCAGTCGAGCCGCAGGTGATACGGCGCGTACTGCGGCGGCCGCCGCCGGATGCCGCCCGGCTTCGCCTTGAACTCGTACTCACGCCACTCGCTCGCGGCCGTCGGCTCTGGATCGAGGGTGCCTTCGATGACCACCTCGAACCGGCGCTTCGTCACGCTGCCGAACGCGCCATAGGTGTTGACGAGATGGAGCGGATCGAAGCTCGAGTTCATGAGCTGGGCGGACGACAGCAGGTTCTTGGCCGGCCGGTAGCTCAGCCCGACGATCAGCAGGGTCACGAGGATCACCAGGATCTGGTGGGGGAGCGACGTCTCGAGTGCGGGCCGCGCGAGCGGCAGCACCGGTGAGAGGGCCGCGTCGTCGAACGCCGCGAACGCGAGCACGATCGTGATGACGTTGAGCCAGGAGAAGTTGCCGCTGAGGACGAGCCACGACTGCGTCGCGACGATGATGAGCCCGGCCACGGTCGCGACCGGCTGCGGCGCGAAGAGGAATACCGGCACGACGAGCTGGGCGAAGTGGTTCCCCAGGATCTCGACGCGATGCAGCGCGCGCGGGAGGCGGTGGAAGTACCAGCTGAGCGGGTTCGGCATTGGCTGGGTCTCGTGGTGGTAGTAGAGGCAGGTGAGATCGCGCCAGCAGGGGTCACCGCGCATCTTGATGAGCCCCGCCCCGAACTCGAGGCGGAACACGAGCCACCGAGCGAGGTACACGAGCGGCAATGGCGTGAACGTCCAGGCCGGTCCGAGGAAGACGGCGAGGAAGCCGGCCTCGAGCAGCAGCGTCTCCCACCCGAAGCTGTAGAAGGTCTGCCCGACGTTCACGATCGAGAGGTACAGCGCCCAGAGCGCGGCCCACACGAGCATCTCGAGCGGGAGCGGCCATCCGTCGGGTAGTCCCGAGACGACCACGAGGCAGAGGACGATCCCGGTCCACGCGACGACCACCAGGAGCCGGTCCGAGTAGCGCCAGTGGAACAGGCTCGGTGACGCCCGGAATGGCACGTAGGCCACGAAGCTCGGCACCGGCAGCAGCCCGCGCTCGCCAAGGAGCGGCCTGAACTGGTTCAGCGCGACGAGGAACGCGACGAAGTAGATCGCTCCGATGCCGCGCTCGAGCACCAGCCGCGCGAGCCAGTAGTCGGGCGCCAGGAGTGCGGTCATCGGTCCGCAAACGTAGCCGCTGGTGGTACACCGGATATCACGCCGCCCGGGTGCGCTAAAGAAAGCGGGTGCCCGGCGGCTCGTTGAAGGGAAGCCGTGAGCGCGGACACCGCCTGGGAAGGTCTCTACGAGCAGGAGTATCCCCGGCTGCTGCGCGCGCTCAGTGCCATCGCCGGCGACGAAGGTGCCGCCGAGGACGCGGTCCAGGAGGCGTTCGTGCGCGCATACAAGCAGGGCCTCGCGTCACTCGATCGTCCGGGAGCGTGGCTCCTGGTGGTCGCGACGCGCGTGCTGTTGCGCGACCGGCGCCGACAGGTGACGGACATCGCGGTCGAGACGCTCCCGATCGCCCGTGACGAGATCGACTTCGCCATCGAGCGCGCGGATCTGCTCGTCGCGCTCCGTCAGCTTCCGGAGCGCCAGCGCGCCGTCGTCGTCGCCCGCTACTACTACGACCTCTCGTACGAGGAGATCGCCAGGGCCTTCGCCATCCGCACCGGCACGGTCGGCGCGACGCTCTCGCAGGCGCTCGCGAGACTTCGCGCGGCCCAGGCCGCGCGGCAGCTCGTGCGCGGAGCCCTACGCCCGTGAACGAGCGCGATCAGGACGGTCTTGGCCAGGCCCTCGCGCGGGCGATCGACACGCAGCGGGTGCGCGAGACGCCGTTCGCGTCATCGCGTCTCGCCGCGCGATCGAAGCCGGAGACGAAGCGGACATTCACGTTCCAGCTGGCGCTGGCGGTCGCGCTCATCACGCTCGGCGCAGCCGGCGCCCTGCTCGGCCAGACGGATCTGACCAAGGATCTCGGGGTCGCGAGCGGCCCCCGTCTTACGCCCGTGACCCGCGCGGCCCCCGGTGCTCCGGTCGTGGTCGGCCACATCGAGGACGCGATCAACCCGATCACGGCGCGGTACGTGGAACGGGTCATCGCGGACGCGCAGGCCGCCGGCGCGCCGGCCGTGGTCTTCGTGATCAACACGCCCGGCGGGCTCATCGACTCGACCTACCGGATCACGACCGCCTTCCTGAACGCGCCGCTCCCAGTGGTCACGTACGTCGCGCCGTCCGGCGCGCGCGCCGCCTCGGCCGGGACGTTCATCACGATGGCCGGCGCGATCGCGGCGATGGCCCCGGCGACGAACATCGGCGCGGCGCACCCGGTCGACAGCTCCGGCGGAGACATCCAGGGCGATCTCCGGCTCAAGGCGGAGAACGACGCCGTCGCGCAGATCACGAAGATCGCCAAAGCCCGCGGGCGCAACGAGCAGTGGGCCGAGGACGCCGTCCGCAACAGCGTGAGCATCCGCGACGACCAGGCCATCGGGCTCAAGGTCGTCGATCTCGTCGCGACCGATCTCCCCGATCTGCTGGCCAAGATCGACGGAAAGAGCGTGCAGGTGAACGGTCAGCCGGTCACGCTCGCGACGAAGACCGCGGCCATCGACGACGACGGGATGAGCCCGTTCGAGACGTTCCTGCACTTCGTCGTCGACCCGCAGATCGCGCTCCTGCTGTTCACGATCGGCACGTACGGCCTGATCTTCGAGCTCTCGAACCCGGGGCTCATCTTCCCCGGGATCATCGGGGTGATCGCGATCGTGATCGCGCTCTTCTCGTTCGGGACGCTCGATGCGAACGCCGCCGGCATCGCGCTCATGATCTTCGCCCTCGTCCTCTTCATCGCCGAGGTCAAGGTCGTGAGCCACGGGCTCCTGCTCGCGGGCGGCATCGCGTCTCTGCTCCTCGGCGCGATCATCGTGTTCCCGCCGGGGCGGCCTACGTTCCCGGGTCTGCGAAATACGGCCGACCCGGTCACGCTGCTCCTCATCGTCGGCACGGCCGCGCTGTTCTTCGTGATCGTCGTCCGGCTCGCCGTCGGCTTCCAGCGCCTGCCGGTGGCGAGCGGCGCCGCGCTGCTCGTCGGGTCACTCGGCGTGGCGAAGACGGAGCTCGCTCCGACCGGCATCGTCCGCGCCGGGAGCGATGAGTGGAGCGCGGTGAGCGAAGGCGGTCCGATCCCACAGGGCGCCGCCGTCCGGGTGCGGCGCGTCGATGGTTTGCGACTTATCGTCGGCCCGGAGGCCTCGTCCTCCGGAAGAAGGGAAAGCTGATGTCAACCGAGCTCGTCATCGTCGCGTTCCTGCTGGTCGTCGCCCTCCTGGTCCTGCGGACCGTCGTGCACATCGTCCCGGAATACCAGCGGCTCGTCGTGTTCGCTCTCGGCCGCTACCAGAAGACGAGCGGGCCGGGGCTCGTGCTCCTGCTCCCGCCTCCGATCCAGAGCTCGGTGACGGTGGATCTGCGTGAGTTCAGCGTCGAGATCCCGCAGCAGACCTGCATCACGAAGGACAACGCGACGATCTCGATCGACTTCCTCATCTTCCAGCAGGTCGTCGAGGCATCGGATTCGGTGATCAAGGTCCAGAACTTCCGCCAGCAGGTCCAGCAGATCGCGTCGACGACGTTGCGCGCGGTCATCGGTGACCTGGTCCTCGACGACGCGTTCGCCAAGCGCGAGCAGATGAACGAGGTGCTGCGGATCAAGCTCGACGACGAGACCCACCGCTGGGGCGTGAAGGTGAACCGGGTCGAGATCCGCGAGATCGTCCCGCCGCGCGAGATCCAGGAGGCGATGACCCGGCAGATGACCGCCGAGCGGATCCGCCGCGCGTCGGTGACCGAGGCGGAGGGGAAGCGGGCGTCCGCGATCCTCGTAGCCGAGGGTGACAAGCAGTCGAACATCCTGCAGGCCGAGGGCGCCCGCCAGTCCGCGATCCTCCGAGCAGAGGGTTTCGCCCTCGCGCTGGGCAAGATCAACGAGACCGCGATGGGTGCCGACGCCCGGACGATCACCCTGCAGTACTTCGAGGCGTTGAAAGCGCTCGGTGCCTCTCCGGCGACGAAGTTCGTCATCCCGACCGAGTTCAGCGCGCTCGCCGCTCCCCTTGCCGCGATGGCGAGAAGTGCGGCCGAGCCGCCGGCGAAGACCTAGAGCTGGCGCCCGCGGAGGCGGACGAAGGGACGGCGCGACCGGCCAGGAGGCGCGCTGTCCCCGCGGTCCGCTTTCGTGAGCCGGATCGCCATCGGCCGAGCCAACCGGCGTTGGCCGAACGGCGAGTACACGCGCGGCGGGATGTCGCGGAGCGGCGCGCGGAGGGCTGCTCGCGCGCCGCCCGCTGACGAAGGGAGGGGAAAGGCGATGGCGATGGCCACGGTCGCACCTCAGAAGAGCGGTTTTCGCTTGCTTCGAGGCTTCCCTCGAACAGGCGTTCGGGCATCATAGAACGCGTGTTCCAACTGTCAAGAGGCCAGGAATGGGGGTGAAATACTCGGAACCGGTGGAAGCGACGGCCCTCGGCGCGGATCTGGCGCCCCAGCGACCGAAGGCGGTGCGGGAGCAGGCCGAGCTGCCGAACCACATCCTCGAGCCGGTCTGGGAGGGGACCCGGGTCCTCGTGCGCATCGGCCACGGCGGGCCGCGGTTCGTCGGCTACGACGGGCCGGTCGACGGACCGCGCGAGCTGTTCGACGCGATCCAGGCGGAGACGCATTCGATCACCGCGATCCTCGATGGCGTGCTCGTCGCGAATTGGGAGGACGACCGCGATCTCGAGGTCGACCCACAGGGCAACGCCTTCACCCGCGAGTCGCCGCGCCGCCAGATCTTCAGCGCCTTCGACCTGTTGGAGGTCGACGGCGATCCGCTGCTCAACGTGCCACTGCTCGAGCGGAAGCGGCACCTCGAGGGCCTCGTGACGCCGAGCATGAATGTCCGGCTCACGGCGTACGTGACCCGTGGACTGCGCGCATGGCGTGAGACCCTCACCGGTCTCGGGTTCAAGCGCGTCGTCCTCAAGGACTGGAACAGCCCATACTCGCCGGGCCAGACAGCGGCCTCGTGGCTGTCCATCGACAAGCTCAATCCGCCGAAACTGAAATGAACGACAGAAGGAGAGCCGGCGCATGAGGTCCGCAGCGACCATCGATCACACCCAGCGCGACCCGTGGGAGGTCGCCAAGGAGCAGTTCGACACCGCGGCCGACAAGCTCCACCTCGACCCGAACATGCGCGGCATCCTCCGGGAGTGTCAGCGTGAGCTCACGGTCCACTTCCCGGTGCGGATGCAAGAAGGCGCGGTGAAGGTGTTCACCGGCTTCCGCGTTCAGCACAACACGTCGCGCGGCCCGGGGAAGGGCGGGATCCGCTATCACCCCGCCGCGACGCTCGGTGAGGTCAAGGCGCTCGCGATGTGGATGACGTGGAAGTGCGCGGTCGTCGGCATCCCATATGGCGGCGCCAAGGGCGCTGTGATCTGCGACCCGAAGACCATGACCCTGCAGCAGCTCGAGACGCTGACCCGCCGCTACACGACGGAGATCGCGCTGCTCATCGGACCGGAGCGCGACATCCCCGCGCCCGACGTGAACACGAATGCCCAGACGATGGCCTGGATCATGGACACCTATTCGATGCACGCCGGCCACACGGTCCCCGCGGTCGTCACCGGCAAGCCGCTCTCGATCGGCGGCAGCGAGGGTCGCAACGAGGCCACCGCCCGCGGCGCGGTCTACACGATCATCGAAGCGTCGAAGCACCTCGGGCTCGACCTCGAGGGCTCCCGGGTCGTGGTGCAGGGCTTTGGCAACGCGGGCTCGTTCTCGGCCAAGCTCATGGCCGAGCTCGGCGCGACCGTCGTCGGCCTGTCGGACACTCAGGGGGGCATCCACAACGCGAAGGGCATCGATCCGAACAAGGTCGACGCGTACAAGCGCGAGACCGGCAGCGTCGTGGGCTTCCCCGGATCGGAGACGGTGAGCAACAGCGAGCTGCTCGAGCTCGACTGCGACATCCTCATCCCCGCCGCGATCGAGAACCAGATCGGGGAGCACAACGCGCCCCGGATCAAGGCCAAGCTCGTCGCCGAAGCCGCCAATGGGCCGACCAGCCCGGAGGCCGATCGGATCCTCTTCGACAAGGGCGTCTTCATGATCCCGGACATCCTCTGCAACGCGGGAGGCGTGACGGTCTCGTACTTCGAGTGGGTCCAGGACCTGCAGAACCTGTTCTGGCGGGAGGCCACGATCAACGCGCGGCTCAAAGAGGTCATGGTGAAGTCGTTCAACGACGTCCTGCAGATGTCGCTGAAGCACAAGGTGCACATGCGGACGGCTGCATACATGGTCGCGGTCGCGCGCGTGGCCGACGCGACGCTGACGCGAGGCATCTACCCCTAGACGCGTGCCGCCCTGTCGCGGCCTAGATCGGCGACCTGACTGCAAGACCTCATCGCGGTCGACCTGGAGACGACGGGGTTCGATCCAAAGACGGATCGGATCATCGAGATCGGCGCGGTGCGCGTCCGCCTGACCGCGGACGGCGCCGAGGCGGGCGAGACGTTCAGCACGTTCGTCGATCCGGGACGCGATATCGGCGCGACGATCACGCGCCTCACCGGGATCCGCGACCTCGACCTTGTCGGCGCGCCGTCGGCCGCGGACGCGGTCGCGCGCTTCGCCGCGTTCGCCGGCGACGGGGTCTTCGTCGGCCACAACGTCGGCTTCGACCTGTCGTTCCTCGAGCAGAACGGCTTCGCGCCGGGCGCCTCCTGGCTCGACACCGCGGATCTCGCGTCGATGCTGCTGCCCGAAGCGCCGTCGTACGCGCTGCAGCGCCTCGCGGCGGATGAGGGCATTGTGCCGGAGACCGCCCACCGCGCGCTCGACGACGCGCTGACCTGCGCGGCGGTCCTCGGGACGCTCGCGTCCCGGGCCCGCGCGCTCGCACCGCCGCTGCTCGAAGAAGCCCGGTCGTACGCCACGGTCATCGGACCCGCGGCCGAGCGGTTCTTCGCCGACGCGCTCGGGGCATCGGTCCGCCATGCGTGGGACGGCGAGCTGCTCCCACCGCTCGCGCCGGCCGTCCATCCGGCGACCACGCCGCACCCAGCACTCGATGCCGCGAGCGCTCTGGCGATGGACGGCCCGCTCGCGCGGTCCATCGACCGCTTCGAGGACCGGCCGGAGCAACGCCAGCTCGCGATCGAGATCGAGCGGACGATGGCGACGGGCGGCGTGCTCATGGCCGAGGCCGGCACGGGAGTGGGGAAGTCGATCGCGTACCTGCTGCCCGCCCTCGGCCGGGCGCTCGACGGGGAGCGGGTCATCGTGAGCACGCACACCCTGCCCCTGCAGGACCAGCTCGTGCGCAAGGACCTCCCCGATCTGCAAGCGGCCCTCGGGACGAACGTCCCGGTGGCGGTGCTCAAGGGCCGGTCGAACTACCTCTGCCCGCGCCGCTGGCAGCTCTTCCGCACGCAGGTCGCCACGCGTGAGGAGGCGCGCCTCGCGCTGAAGACGCTCATCTGGCGCACGACCACGACGAGCGGCGATCGCGCCGAGCTGAACCTGCTCGGCGGCGAGAGCGCGCTCTGGTCGCGGGTATCCGCGGACGATGAGACGTGCACGAGCCGGCGCTGCGCCGCGACGCGCGGCGGCTGCTACCTCGAGCGCGCGCGCTCGGCGGCCGCTGAGGCCGGCATCGTCGTCGTGAACCACGCGCTGCTCCTGCACGACGCCCGCGGCGGGGGCAACCTGCTTCCCGAGGCCGACCACGTCGTCGTCGACGAGGCTCACCGCCTCGAAGACGTCGCGTCCGAGGCGTTCGGGTTCAAGCTGGAGACCTGGCGGACGCATCGCGACCTGGATCGCATAGCGCATTCGCCGCTTGCCACGACGGCCTTGAAGTCGGATGACCAGGCGATGGCCGAGGCGGCGCAGGCGTTGCGCGACTGGGTCGCGCGCGCGCGCGGCACCTCGAACGAGACGTTCGATGCGCTCGCGACCCTGCTCCCCGAAGGAACGGACCGCCTGCGCATCACCGGTGGCTTCCGGGCGAGCGACGACCGCTGGCTGCCGATCGAGCTCGCGGCCGAGCGCATGGCCGATGCGCTCGCGGGGATCCGCGCCGCCGGGGACCGCCTCGCGGCGCGCGGCGGTGATGAGGACGAGCTCACCGAGCACGAGAGCGCGCTCAAGGAGCTCATCGGGGAGCAGGGCGCGATCGAGCACGGGATCCACCGGCCGAAGCCGGGGGAGATCGCGTGGCTCGAGCGGAGCGACGACGGGATCGGATTGTTCGTCGCGCCGGCGCACGTCGGCGCCGCCCTACGGCGCACGCTCATCGACCGGCATCGCTCGGTGGTGATGACCTCGGCGACGCTCGGGGTCGCGGGCACGATGACGTTCACGATGGATCGTCTCGGGGTGAGCGACATCGCAGGCACGCTGCGCGTCGGGTCGCCATTCGATCACGCGAACCAGGCGGTGCTCATC
>DATCOR010000156.1:0-7584 GCA_036564585.1 Candidatus Limnocylindria bacterium
CGTGGCGATCCGGCGCACCGTCCCGGCCGTGCCGTCGACCTCGACGAGCTCGCCGTCGATGAGCGTCTCGAGCGCGGTTCCGGTGCCGGTGACCGCCGGGATGCCGAACTCGCGCGCGACGAGGGCCGCGTGCGAGAGTGCACCGCCCACGTCGGCGACGATGCCGGCCGCCACGTTGAACAGCGGGACCCAGCTCACGGTCGTCGAGCGGCAGACGAGGACGTCGCCGCTCTGGAACCGCTCGAAGTCGGCGGTGCCGGCGACGATGCGCACGGGACCGCGGCCGCGGCCGGGCGAGGCAGCGACGCCGCGGAGCACGTCGCGCTCGGTCTGCGCGACGCGGTAGCCGAGATCGCGGATCGACGACGACGGAACGGGTGCCGCCGGCGGTGCGCCGATGAACCGCGGCGGGCGAAGACGCCGGTCGCGCTCGAACGCGCGTCTGCGATCGTCGACGAGCGCACGGCGGTCCGCGCCGCTGATGAGCGCCTCGCGGACATCGGCGATGCCCAGATGCAGGATGTCCGCAGCCGTCGCGATCGAGCCGGCGCGCTCGAGCACGCCGCCGATCCGGAGGATGAACCGCCGGCCGTTCGCCTGCGAGAGCCGGTCGATCCAGTAGTTGTGCTCTTCGCTGAGCGCGCCGCAGGCCTTCGCGGCGGTGACCAGCTCGTCGAACCGTACCTGATCATCGGGCCGGTCGCGGAGCTCGTCGCGCGTGCGCTGCTCCAGCGCATCACTCTCGGCGAGCAGGCGCGCGCGCCGCTCCGCGGGGTCGTCCCTGCCGGATCGCACCAGCCGCCCGAGCTCGACGAGCAGCAGTCGCGGCTCGTCCGACCACGACGGGCTGCCGATGGTGAACCCGGTCTGCCCGACGTCGCCGTGGACGGCGAGGAACGCGTCGATCGCCTGACGGACCCGCGCGCCACCCTCGAGGCCTGCCAGCTCATCGAGCGTGCGGAGGGTCGCGAGCGCGCCAGCGACGGCGGGCGCCGCTCGGATGAGCGCGGCGAGATCGTGGAGCCGCTGCTGGAGGTCCTGCAGCGTCGCCGCCCGGCCCTGCCAGAACGTCGGAACGTCGGTGGCCGGCCGCCCGGTGATCGCGGCATACGCGGTCGCGAGCTCCTCGAGCAGGCAGTACACCGGCGGCACGATGAGCATGTGCATGAACCAGATGTCGTTCACCTTCGGCCAGAACGCGTCCCACGCCGCACGCGCGGTCGGCCGGTCGTCGATGCGCGCTGTCCGCATCCAGGCGAAGTGGGCGAGCACCGCCGGGAGGTAGCGGTCCGGCCAGTCGCGCCCGAGCGTGCGCGCCGCTTCCCGCCGGCGTCGCAGGCCGGTCGCTTCGAGCCCGGGCATCGCGTCGGCCGGCGCCTGGAGCACGCGTGTCGCGTACATGTACCCGTGGACGGCGCGGTAGCGCACCCGCGCGGGCGGACCGAACACGAAGTTCGCCCGGTCGAGACCGAACGCGGGCGCCTCCAACACGTAGTCGCATGACAGGACCGGCATGCACTCGTCCATGTGGACGTCCTCACGCGTCCACGTCATCGAGGCGTCCGCCGGGTCCCCCCAGTCGACCGTGAACTGCGCGGGCGCAGCGAGCGTCGTGATCGGCCGCGACTGGAGGAGGTAGAGCGAGCCACCCGCGAACGCGCACTCGACGTCGACCGGTGCTCCGCTCTCGGTCTCGAGTGCCTGCGCGAGCCGCGCGACCTCGCGGACCTGCTCGTCGTCGAGCACCGCGCGCTCGCCAACGATCGTGCGCTTCAGGACGGCGAGGTCGGCCTTGCGGACGGCATAGGTGTCCGGTGTGACCGCACCCGACGCGATCTGCTCGCCGAGCCCGACGCAGGCGTCGATGACGATGGTCCCGCGGTCAGCGGTGAGCGGATCGGCCGAGAACACGATCGCCGCCGCGTCGGCGGGGACCAGCTCCTGCACGAGCACGCCCACGCGCGGCGACGCCGTGATGCGATGCTCCTTCCGGTACGCGATCGCGCGATCGGACGATGCCGAGCGCCAGCACGCGAGGACCGCATCGGTGATCGCATCGGGCCCGCGCACATCGAGGATCGTCTCGTGCTGTCCGGCGAATGAGGTCTCACCACCGTCCTCGCCGATCGCTGACGACCGGACCGCGACCGCGGGATCGTCACGTCCGGTGCGCGATCGCAGCTCCGCGTGTCCCTGCGCGACGAGCGCCCGGAGGGCGGCAACGGCAGAGGGGTCGCCGTCCTGTGCTGTGCCGAGCCGGTCGAACACGCTCGCGTCCAGGCAGAACCCCGCCGGCACCCGGAACCGGCCCGCGAGCCGCGAGAGCGTCGCCGCCTTCGCGCCCACGACGAGCGCGTCGTGCGCGGCTTCCTCTCCCAGAAAGGACGTCTTCATTGGTCCGCGAGTCTACGCAGCGGCTTGCCTAAACTGCCAGTGGGCATGGGGAACGTAACGGTGAAGCTGCACGGCGCGTTCAGCGAATTCGCCGGCGGGGCGCGCAGCGCGACCGTCGATGCGACCGACATCGCGAGCGCGCTCGCGGGCCTGGTCGCGCGATACCCGAGCCTTGCGGAGCGCCTGCGCGACGAACACGGCAAGTTGCGCGAGCACGTGAACATCTTCGCGAACGAGGAAGAGATGCGATACCTGGACGGTGAGCGCACGGCGCTCCGCGACGGCGACATCGTCCACATCGTGCCGGCCGTGTCCGGCGGGGAGGGCTAGCGATGGCGCGCAGTGTGTTGGTGCTGCTCGGCACGAAGAAGGGCGTGTACGTGTTCCGGAGCGGCGCGGCGCGGGAGCGCTGGCGTCTCGAGGGCCCGTACTTCCCCGGGCAGCCCGTCTATCACGTGGCCTTCGATCCACGGGACGGCGAATCGCTCTTCGCCGGGGTCAACATGACCTGGGGCGGTCCGCGGGTCGAGATCTCGCGAGACCTCGGCAAGACCTGGAAGCCGGGCAAGAACCCGGCGTTCCCGAGCGGTGACGACCGCACGTTCAGCCGCACCTGGCACATCGAGCCCGGTCACGCCAAGGAGCCGAACGTCATGTGGCTCGGCACCGAGCCCGCTGCGCTGTTCAAGAGCACCGATCGCGGCCAGAGCTGGGAATCGGTGCGGTCTTTGAACGACCATCCGGACACGAAGCACTGGAGCCCGGGCGGCGGTGGCCTTGGCATGCATTCGATCGTCGTCGACGCCGGCGAACCGAAGTCGATGGCGATCGGGATCAGCTCGGCCGGCGTGTACGAGACGAGCGACGGGGGCAGGTCCTGGACCCGGCACAACGAGGGTCTCGCCTCGCCCGTGCCTCAGGGGCCGGAGGGTGACTACACCTGAGTGCACCACCTCGTGGGAAGCCCCACCGTGCCGGGTGCACGGTTCCAACAGGCTCATAACCACACGTACTTCAAGGACTCCAGTGAGCAGAAGTGGACCGACGTGACGAAGGGACTGCCGAGCGATTACGGATTCGCATCGGCGATCCACCCGCGCGATCCGAAGACCGCGTACGTCTTCCCGCTCGAGTTCCCGATGCGCATGTCGCCCCCGGCGGCCGGCGCGGCCGTGTGGCGCACGCGCGACCGCGGCAAGAAGTGGACGAAGCAGGCGAACGGGCTACCGCGCGGAGCGAGCTACGAGGTCATGCGCGAGGGGATGGCGACCGATCGCCTGGATCCTGCGGGCGTGTACTTCGGCACGACGAGCGGCGAGATCTGGGGGAGCGCCGATGAGGGCCGCACGTGGGCCCTTATCGCGCAGCATCTCCCGCCGATCTTGTCGGTGGAGACTGCGACGCTCTAGCGAGGCCGCCCGAGTCCTTCGCCCGCGCGCTCCGGCCACGGTCGGCGAAGCAGTGGGCGCACACGTAGTCCTCCGTGCCGGCCAGGCGGATGTACGCGTCCTGGCTGCAGTCGGTGCACTTCTCGGGTCCCTTGTGGTCGATGTCCACGGCGCCCCCTTGGCTTTCGCGGTCATGCACGACGGTGGCCAAAAAATGGCCTTCGGTCATTTTCCCGGACAACTCTTCGAGGCTTGACGGCCTGCCAATAGGCGCCCTATTGTTAGAACATCCGTTCTATGGAGGCCAGGCCAGGAGAACGGTGTACAGGGGAGCGTGGCGGGTGGGCCCAGCGCGAACGAAAACCGCTCTGGCGGAGGCGATCGCCAGCGTCGAAGGCCGGTTCGGCACGCACGTGCTCGCGCATGGCGCGGTCGCCGAGCGTCAGGCAGGCGAACGGCGCATCCAGTTCGGTAGCTCGCTCGACGCGCAGACACCCGGGCTCGGTTCCGGCGCGCCGCTCGCGTTCGTCGGCAGTGGGAGTACGGGCAAGGTCGCGCTCGCGCATCGCGCCGCGGCCGGCGCGCAGCGCGACGGCGGCACGGTGCTTTGGATCGATCCCTCTGCGACGTTCGATCCATTGGCCGCGCTGCGCGCGGGCGTCGACCTGACCCGCGTGTTCGTCGTTCGCGCGAGGACGCGCGATGACGTGCTCCTCGCGGCCGGCGCTGCGCTGCGCAGCGACGGCTTCCGGCTGGCGGTCGTGGACACCGGCCCGCAGCTTTCGCCGTCCGGGATCCGGATCGACGACCTCGCGCCGCTCCTGCCGATCGTGCGGTCGTCGCCCGCAGGCTTGCTCGTCATCTCCGATACGCGCGCGCAGCGGCTCGCGATCCCGACGTTCTCGTTCGCGCGCGTCGGGTGGGCCGAGCGCTTCGGCCGCACGACCGGCTGGACCGCGCTCGTCGCGGAGCGCGCGCTCTTCCACTTCGCCGCGCTCGGTGCGGACGTGCGCGACCTCGGGACCCGCGGGGCGCTGCTGGAGAAGACGGGATGAGGAACGAGCCATGAGGAACGAGCGAGGAGCGGCTTTGCCGCGACGAGCGAGTACCACCACCCCTGAGCGTGTCTCCGACCGCAGGTCGGAGATTGAGAAGAGATGAAGTCGTATCTCGCGATCGCCGTCCCCGATGCTGCGCCGCGCGCGCGGATCCTCGCGGCGCTCTGCGCGATGCTCCCGCGCGTCGGCGTGGCCGACGATGGCGCGTTCGTGTGCGACCTGCGTGGCACCGAGCGGCTCCTCGGCGCTCCGCTGCGCGTCGCGCGCAACGCGATCAGCGTGTGTGGCGCATCGGGCGGGCAGTCGCTTTCGGGAGGCCTCGGGACGACACCGTTCGTCGCGCGCGTCGCGGCCAGGTACACGCCCGCGGGAAAAGTGAGCGAGATCCCGGCCGGAGGCGAGCGCGCGTTCCTCGACGTCCTGCCGCTTGACATCCTCCCGCTCGACCCGAAGGTCATCGAGGAGCTCGCGTTGCTCGGCGTGCGGCGTATCGGTGAGCTGCTCGCGCTGCCGCGCGGATCCGTGACCGATCGCTTCGGTCAATCGGCCGCGATCGCCTGCGCCCTCGCGACCGGCGAGCTCGTCGAGGACGTGCGTGGTGTCGCGCCACGCCGCCGCATCCGCGTGAAGCGCATCTGGGACGAGCCGGTCGACTCGCGCGAGCGGCTCATCTTCGCGCTGCGTGCCGCGGCGGATGAGCTCGCGGAGGCGCTTCGCCACGATGGTCTCGCCGCGCTGCGCACGCGGCTCGTGCTCGAGCGCGAGGAGCTCCTGCCGCTGCGGCTCGAGCGTTCGCTGCTCCCGCCGTCGGCGGAGTCGGCGGCCATCGTCCGCTCGCTGCGCTGGGGCCTCGAGGAGATCCCGACGCTCGGCCTCGTGACTGCCGCGGCGCTCGAGATCACCGCCGTCGAGCCCGCGCGCGGCCGCCAGATCGGGCTGTTCGCGCCGGATGGGGCGCACGCCGAAGAAGCGATCTCGGTCGCGCAGTTCCTCCGCACGCGGCTCGGCCCGGCGGTCGTGCTGCAGCCGCGGATCGTCGACCCCGACGCGCGGCTCCCCGAGCGCGCCGCGGAATGGGAGGAGGTGGTCCGGTGAGCAGGCTCTTCGCCGACCCCCTGCCGGCGCATATGGAGTGGCACGAGGGCGAGCCCGGCGCACTTCGCGTCGGCAACCGGCGGCTGATCGTCGTCGAGGTCGTCCGGCGCTGGCGCGTGGACGGCGAGTGGTGGGCCGACGGCATCGCGCGCGAGTACCTCACGCTGCGCACCGCCGACGGCCTGCTCTGCGACCTCTACGGCGATCGCCGCCGGGGTGAGTGGTTCCTGCAACGCGTCATGGACTGACCATGCCCGGCTTCGTCCACCTCCGCGTGCACTCTCCCTACTCCTTTCTCGACGGCGCATCGAGCGTCGACGATCTGCTCGACGCGGCGGCCGAGCTCGGCCAGGACGCGCTCGCGCTCACTGATACGAACGGCCTGTACGGCGCGGTGCGCTTTTGGAACGCGGCGCGCGAACGCGGGATCAAGCCGATCTTCGGCGCGGAGCTGCGCCTGGTCGACTCCGATCCACTGACGCTCCTGGCGTTCGATCGGACCGGATGGACGAGCCTCTGCCGGATCGTCTCCGCGGCCCAGCTCGCCGGTGAGAAGACGAAGCCGCGCGCCACGTTCGCGCTCGTCGCCGGCCAGGACGTGGGGCTGATCGCGCTCTCGGAGTCCGACGATCCGGAGACGCTTGCGCGACTGCGCGACGTCTTCGGGGATCGCCTGTACGCGGAGCTCGTCGACCGCTGGGGACCGGCGGACATCGACCGCTGCGACGCGCGCGCGGAGCTCGCGACCGAGCTCGGGATCGCGACGGTCGTGACGAACGACGTGCGCTACGCCCGTCCGGATGCGCGGCAGCTGCACGACGTGCTGCGGTGCATCGACCTCGGGCTCACCGTCGACGAGGCGGGGAAGCAGCTCGCCGCGAACGGCGAGCGCTGGCTGAAGGACGAGGCGACGTTGCGCCAGCGACTCGGCCACCACCCGGTCGCGTTCGCGAACGCCCGCGCGATCGCGGACCGGTGCGCTCTCGATCTCGGCTTCGGGTACCAGCGGCTGCCCGGCTTCGCCGTACCCGACGGCTACACCGCGTTCTCATTCCTGTACGCGCTGTGCCAGGACGGCGCGCGCGCGAAGTACGGCGGGATGACCCCGGCCGTGTCGAAGCAGCTGGCCCACGAGCTGGACGTCATCCACCGCTGCGGGCTCGCCGAGTTCTTCCTGATCAACTGGGACATCGTCCGGTTCTGCAACGAGCGGCGGATCCCGGCGCAGGGCCGCGGTTCGGCGGCCGACTCGATCGTCGCGTACGTGCTCGACATCACGAAGGTCGATCCGATCGCGCACGATCTGCTGTTCGAACGGTTCCTCACCGAGGACTCGCACACGATGCCGGACATCGACCTCGATATCGCCACGAACGACCGCGAGGACGTCATCCAGTACGTCTACCGGAAGTACGGCGAGCAGTACGCGGCGATGGTCTGCAACGTGGTCACGTACCGCTCCCGTTCGGCATCGCGCGAAGTCGCAAAGGCCCTCGGCTTCAGAATGGAAGTCGTCGATCTCATGGCGAGATCCATCGACACGCCGAGATTCGATTCGCGAATGGTGATCCGGCCGGCGGGCGGGTCTTCGCTCGGGAGCCTCGACGGCCATGATGCGGCGGGCGTGGATGAGGTCCCGAGCGAAGGCC
>DATCOR010000161.1:0-1994 GCA_036564585.1 Candidatus Limnocylindria bacterium
CTTCACCTCGGACGATCTGAATCCCTGCCGCGACGCGATGTCGAACGTCTCGGCCTGACACCGGCGGAACGCGGGCCGCGAGAGGTCGATGGTCGCCTGGAACCCGGTCAGGTCCTTCTTGCCGAGGGCGGCCTGCCAGGCCGTCATGACCGACACCAGCTCCGAGGCGGTGCTCGCGGTGACCGTGACCTTTTCCGGCCCCGAAGGCGCGGGTCCGGCCGAGGGCGCGCAGGCCGCGAGGGCGAGCGCGAACGCGATCGCCGCGGAGCGGGGACCCGCCCTCACTTGCCGGCGATCTTGTCGAGAAGGACCTTCGTGGCGGTCGCGATCGCGGACGCGTCATCGGCGGGCACGTCCGGCACGATGCCGATGTTGTTGTATTTCGTGCCGGTGATCGCGCCGACGAACTCCTGCTGCACGACGTAGAGCTCCGAGCCGTCGCTGCTGAGCGGCGTGCTGCTGGTCGAGCCGAGGCAGCCAGCGGACTTGGCGCCGACGATCGTCGCGCGCTTGTTCTCCTTGAGCCCGGCCGCGAGGACCTCGGGCGCCGAGCCGCCGCGGTCATTGAGGATGATCGCGATCGGGAGCTGGTACGCCGGCCCGAGCCGCAGATCCTTGTTCGCGCTCATGTTGCCGGCGAAGCCGGTCTTGACCGCGACCCGGAGCGTGTTCTCGCCATTGAGAAACCAGCTCGCCATCGTGTCGGCGCCGTTGCCGCCGACGTTCGCGCGCAGGTCGAAGAGCCAGCCCTTCGCCCCGGCGGCGACGGCCTTGTCGAGGACCGCCCTCACCGCGGTGGTCACGCTGTAGTTGCCGGTGATCTCGAACGCGTGCCAGGTGACGTATGCGATGCCGCCGTCCAGCATCTTGGCCTGCAGGCCGACCTGGTCGGGCTGTTGCTGGATGAACGTTCCACCGCTCGGCACCTGCGGCGCCGTACCGGTGAGCGGCTCAGGCCGCGAGGGCTTCACGCCGCCCTTGCCGTCCAGGTAGTACGTGTGGCAGTCCGGGTCGGCCTGCTCCATCCCGACGACGCCCACCTCGGCCAGCCGGTCCGCCGAGAGCTGCGAGTTCTTCGCGGCGAGCGCCCCCGCGGCGGCCGCGAACTTCTTGAAGTCCGCGAGGTTCGTCTCGGTATCCGTGGTGAAGTCCGGCGTGGCGACGTCGTCGGAGCCGCCGCTGCTCTTCGCTTCCTTCTTCATCGCGTCGAGCGCGGCGGTCAGGAGCGCCTTCGAGGTCGGGCTGTGCACCGACGCGTCGGACAGGAACGAGTAGGCGATGTCGAGCTTCGCCTGCTTGAAGTCGCCGGTCTTCTGCGGCGCGGGCGTGCCGCCGATCGTCGTGGTCGCACTGCATGCGCCGAGCGCGATGACAAAGGCGGCGAGGCTGGCGTAGGCGTACCGGCGCATCTCGATGAGGATACTGACTCAGCGGGTCGCTGGTTCGGTACCCTTCGCGCTGTGCTCGGCCAGCCACTCGGTCGGCGACGCGCAGAAGCCCTCGTAGTCGATGTACTCCGTGATGGTCGGGTGCTCGCCGCAGACGGGGCATTCCGGATCGCGGCGGAGCTTGACCTCGCGGAACGATTCCTCGAGGGCATCGAACAGCAGGTACCGGCCGATGAGCGGCTCGCCGATCCCGAGCAGCAGCTTGATCGTTTCATTCGCCTGGATCGATCCGATGATCCCGGGCAGCACGCCGAGCACGCCGGCCTCCGCGCACGACGGCGCGAGCTCCGGCGGCGGCGGCTGGTGGAAGAGGCACCGGTAGCACGGACCGTCGAACGGCTTGAACACCGTGACCTGGCCCTCGAAGCGGTAGATGCTGCCGTGGACCACGGGGATGCGGTGCTTCACCGACGCGTCGTTGACCAGATACCGGGTCGGGAAGTTGTCCGCGCCATCCACGATCACGTCGTACCCGGCGATGATGCGGTCGATGTTCGCGGCCGTGAGGCGCTCCTCGTAGCCGACGACCTTCACGTCCGGGTTGAG
>DATCOR010000056.1:0-13882 GCA_036564585.1 Candidatus Limnocylindria bacterium
GCGAGCCAGACCCTCGGCTACTCGGTCCAGCTGCCCGCGGCCTGGCGTCGCACGGCGGTGCTCTCGGCCATGGTGAACAACGGCAACCTGAAGGTCGGCCACGAAGTCTTCACCATCCGGTCCACCGCTGACGAGGCCGGCGTGCTGAACGATCCTGGTCCCGGCGCGGCATGGTCGTACGTCGCGGTCGTCGAGCAGTGGCGCGATCCGCTCGCGTGGACGCCGATGGCCTGGGCCACCGATCCGCTGCTCGCGGGGTGGGCCAAGGGCCAGGTCGTGGAGAACGCGACGATCGACGGCCACGCCGCGGCGAAGGTGACGAACGGACCGCGCTTCTCGGTCGCGTACTATGTCTACGACGCCGGCCGGATGTTCGTCGTCGGCTACAAGGTCGACGCGCCGGACTGGAAGCCGTCAGCGGCGGCCGAATCCGACCTGCGGACGATCGTCGCGTCGTTCCACATCACCCCCTAGATGACGGCGGGATGCGATCGAGCACGACGACCGGAATGACGCGCGTGGTCTTCTTCACGTAGTCCCGGAACCCCGGCATCAGCTTCGCGTGCGTCTCGTACAGCCGGTCGCGCTCCGGCCCGCTCGCGAGCGGCGTGGCCTTGACGTCGAAGTGCTCGTCGCCGACCTCGATGGTCGCGCGCGGATGCGCGACGAGGTTTCGGTACCAGTCGGGATGCGACGGCGCACCGCTCTTCGAAGCCACGATGACGTAGCGATCACCGTCGCGGTGATAGGCGACCGGCACGAGCTGGGCCCGCCCGCTCTTCTTGCCCTTGGTCGTGAGCAGCAGCAGCTGATCGCCGAAATGGCCGATGCCCTTGCCGTGCTTCGCGTGGAACTCCGCGATCATGTTGCGGTTCCAGTCCTCGGGCATCGCCGCCGAGTCTACCGGCCTGCGTGCGGATCTTCGCTCGCGCTAAACACATCGGGTGTCGCCGCGACATAGACCAGTAGGGTGATCGACGGTCAGGACGACACGAACTGGGAGCGCCTCTACCGGCAGTCGTACCCGAGCGTCTACCGGGCGCTCGTCGCGACGCTGCTCGATGCCGACCTGGCATCGGATTCGCTGCAAGACGCATTTGTCGCCGGTCTGCGTCGCCCGCCGACAAACGACGTGAACGTCGCCGGATGGCTCTTTCGCGTCGCTGTTCGAAAGGCCGGGCGATCGCGTCGCAGGTGGCGCTGGCTGCCACTCGAGGCCGCTGCGAACGTGACGGCCGAAGGCTCTCAGATCGAGGCACTGCTCGAGCGCCTCAGCGTCGGTCAACTGCTTCGCTTGCTGACACCGCGTCAACGCTCGATCGTCGTCGCGTACTTCTACCTCGATCAGACCCAAGAGCAGATCGCTGAGCTCCTCGGGATCCGCCGCGGCACGGTGGCCGCGACGATCTCGCAGGCACTTACGCGGATGCGGAAGGGAGAGGGACATGTCCAATGATCTTCACGACCTCTTCAAGAAGGAGCTGGATCAGGTTCCGTTGCGTCCCACTGATTCGTGGGTGCCACGGGGGGCCGCGGCTCTGCCTGCCCGCGCGGCGTGGCAGACCCCACTCGCGCTGGCCATCGCTGTGCTCGTGCTTGTGGCCGCGGTAGTCGGAGGGCGCCAGCTCGCGAGCTTCCGTGATCGGAGCGCCGCTGGGCCAGGCGTCGTCGCCGGAAAGGCGATCTACCTGACGCCGTCATTCAATGGGTCGAACTGGATCCAGATCGATCCGATCACTTTGCACGACATGAGCAGCAAGCCGCTGATGGATATCCAAGACCCGGCGAGTGCCGCCAATGACGTTGACGCGATGATCTCGACCGACGGCTCAACGATCATCGTCGGCGAGTTCACCACGAGCGGCGTGCGGCGGGCCGTCTACGACGGAGGCACCGGACGGCTACGCGGCTATCTGACGCCCGAGGTGCCGATGGTGATCGATCATCTGAGTGCGGACGGACACAGCGCGCTCGGTCGCCTCGGCACGAGCTCAGACGCGCTGACTGATCCAAAGGTCATCATCTCGACCGAGACGGGACGCGTCCTCCGCATGATCCCGTCAGGACCGCAGCTGTGGACTTACGGCGTGATCACCTCGTCCGATCTCAGCGCGATCTATTACATCGTGACCGCGGTTCCGCTCAGTGAGACCGGCCTGGACGTATCAGTACAGCAGCCGCTGTCGCTGATCGTGCAGTCGACGGCAGACGGGCGACTCTCGGCCCCGGTGGCTCTTCCCGGCATGTCGTGGGGAAATCTACTCAACGCCTCACCACCTGTGTCGGTGGGCACGAGCGTGGCGCTGGATGCGACGGGCCGGCAACTCGCGTTTCTCTCATATGACGGGGCGACCATCGATCTCGTGGACACGGGGTCGCTCGCGGTGACGACGCGGGCTGTGCATCGCAAGGCAAGCCTGTTCGAGCGGCTCGGTGGCCTTGTCGCAGACGCTAAGGAGTTCATCGATCAGCAGGTGATCGACATGCGCTTTACGCCCGACAGCTCCGCGCTGCTGATCATCACCACGAATATCCACTACGGAGGTGAAAGCCCGGTTCGAACGACGCGTGACATTCGGCGGATCGAGATCGCGAGCGCCGAGATCAGCGCGGATGTGGCCCCAACGGGAGGGATCTACTCGACACTGCTATCGCCCGACGGCACCGCACTGTATCTGGTCGTCCGATCCCAGGAGCCGCCGCAAGCCCTGTACGTCCTCAGACGCCTCGATGCCCGAACACTCGAGCTTCGGGCCGAAAGGCCTCTTGCCGACTACGCCGAGCTCAAACTGGTCACGCAGCCGACATCGCGCTAGGCCCGCTGCCCAGTCCGCGCTACGCGCTGGCGCCGGTGTAGCTCCGCAGGCCGCGCCGCCAGAACCACGACGCGAAGGTCACCGACAGCGCGGTGCCGGCCAGCATCCCGGCGAACGTTTCGAGCGACATGCGGCCTGAGATCGCCTCAGCCGGCACGGTCACCGCGATGCCGATCGGCACGATCGTGGCGAGCGTGAAACGGAGCCAGCCGGGATACAGGTCTATCGGGAACCGGCCCGCGTCGGTGAACGCCCAGAAGATCGCGAGGATGTTGTCGACGCGGACGAACCAGAACGACAGGGTCACGAGCGTGAGCAGTAGCGCGTAGACCGCGGCGACCCCGCAGGCCAGCGTGAGCGCGAACGTGAAGGCGGCCCACGGCGTGATCGCCTCGCCGAGCATGATCAGGCCGACGCCGAGCACCACGAACCCGAGGACCGAATCGCTGATCCGCACGATCGAGATGTGCCGCGTGCTCGCGAGGAACTGCGCGCTCGCGGGCTTGAGCAGCGTGAAGTCCAGCGTCCCGAGCCGGACGTACTCCATGAGCTTCTCGAACGACGGCGCGAAGATGAGGTTCACGCCGCCCTGGACCAGGTAGTACACGCCGGTGAGCGCGATCATCTCGGGCAGCGTCCATCCGTTCAGGTTCTTTGCCTGGGTGAACAGCACGAGCACCGCGCCGAGGCTCGTGCCGACGACCAGGAGCATCTCGACGAGGCCGAGCACGAAGTTCAGGCGGTACGCGAGCTCGTTCTTGATCTCCGCGCCGACGAACGAGCGGAAGATCCGCGCGTACCGGATCACGCCCCGACCGCCGAGTACGCCCGCACGCCGCGCCGCCACACGACCCGGAACACGGCGCAGCAGACGATGAGCCACACGGTCTGGCCGGCGAGGATGAAGACCGCGCGCTCGGGGGTCGCGGTCCCCTGGAGGATCTCCGTCGGCGCGCCCTGCATGTACCAGAACGGCAGGCCGTAGGCCATGGCCTGAAGCCAGCCCGGCATGAGGGCGATCGGCGCGATCTGGCCGGCGAAGACGAACGACGCCCGCTGCCACAGCGTGTTCGCGGTCCGCATCCGTGTCGCCCAGAACGCGAGGCACGCGATGATGTAGCCGAAGACGAAGAACAGCGCCGCGGCGAGGATCACGCTCGGCACGAACACGAGGACATGCCAGAGCTGGGTCTGGTAACGCGCGTTGAATGCGGCCGAGATCACGACCAGGATGACCGCGAGCACCGGGAGCGTCGTGAGCTTGTAGACGATGTTGTTCACCACCGAGTAATGGATCGGATGGAGCGGCCGGAGGAGCTTGGCCGAAAGGCGGCCCTGGTTCACCTCCCACTCGAACTCCTGGGAGTTCCAGGCCATCACCAGCTGACTCACCCACGCCAGGCACACGTAGTACGCCGCGAAGTCGCCAACGCTGTAACCCGCCACCGATCCGCCCTGCGCGGTGGCGATCGCCACCCACGCCGCGAGGAAGATGACCGGCCGGATGATCGCGAACAGCATCCAGAGCAGCCCCTGGATCCGGTACTGGGCCATCTGCTGGAAGCCCGCGAGGAGCAGCGCCTTGTACGTCGAGACGATGGTCATCGCGCGACCGCGGGCTCGGGCGCAGCACCCAGCTGCTCGCCGGAGAAGACGCGATCGATGACGTCCTCGATCGGCGGGTCCTCGAGCGACAGGTCCGCGAGCGCGTCGCCCAGATCGGCGACGAGCCGCGCGGTGCGGGCCGGCGCTTCCGCGCGGGGCACGCGGATCTTCACGCGGCCGGCGCCGTCGTTGGACACGACCTCGCCGTATGTGGAGAGGTCCGCCCTCGCGGCGCCATCGCGAAGCGTCGCGCCGACGACCTTGTACGGCGCCATCCGCTCGGCGAGGTCGGCGAGCGCGCCGTCGTACAGCAGCTTGCCGTGGTGGATGACAATGACGCGCTTGCACAGCGCGACGATGTCGTCCATGTAGTGGCTCGTGAGCAGGATCGTCGCGCCGCTGCGGCGGTTGAGCTCCGATACGAACGTTCGGATCCGCGCCTGCATGGACACGTCGAGCCCGAGTGTCGGCTCGTCCAGGAACACGACCTCCGGTCCGTGCAGGAGCCCCGCGGCGAACTCGACCTTCATCCGCTCGCCGAGCGACAGCTGCCGCACGGGTTTGTGGATGAGCGACTGCAGCTCGAGCAGCTCGATGAGCCCGTCGAGCCGGGTCCGGTAGTCCGCGTCGGGGATCGCGTAGATCTGCTTGAGGACGAGGAACGAGTCGGCCGCGGGGATGTCCCACACGAGCTGCGTCCGGTTCCCCATGAGCAGCGCGATCCGCCGCAGGAAGCCGTAATCACGCTTCCATGGTGTGTAGCCCAGGACCTGCGCGTCGCCGCCCGTGGGGTACAGAAGCCCCGAGAGCATCTTGAGGGTGGTGGTCTTCCCTGCTCCGTTCGGTCCGAGAAAGCCCACGACCTCGCCGCGCGCGATCTCGAAGTCGATGCCGCCGACGGCCGGCACGTCCTTGAACTTGCGGTTGAAGAACGACCGCACGGTGGCGCCCACGCCGGTCTCGCGCTCGTGCACCTTGTAGGTCTTCTCGAGCCCGCGCACGGATACGACGGTGTCGTTCATCGGGCCGCGACTGTACCGCGGGCCTCGGGCCGCGCGAGCGTCAACTGGGCGACGTTGCGCCCTTATCCGCCGACGGCGCGGCGGATGTCGGAGATGCTCACGATCACGAGCAGCCCGAGCAGGAGCACGAAGCCGACCGCATGGATCGCGGCCTCGACCTGCGGCGAGAGCCGGCGACGAAGGACCGCGCCGAGCAGCACGAAGAACAGCCGTCCACCGTCGAGGCCGGGGAACGGGATGATGTTGATGACCCCGAGGTTCACCGACAGCACCCCGACCAGCTTGAGGAATGTCGGGATGCCGAACTGCGCGACCTGACCGGTCACGCGGAAGATCTCGATCGGCCCGCCCACGACCGGCGCGTTCGCGCTCGGGCTCGTGCGCTGCGCGATGAGCTGACCCGGGAGGGCCACGATCTGGCCGACGACGTCGCCAGTCAGGCTGAGCGCCGAGCCGACGGCCTGCGTCGCCGGCACGGCGACCGCGGCCTGGACCTCCTCGAGCTGCACGCCGAGCGGGCCTTCACCCGTGGGCGGATCCGCGCGCGGCGTCGCTTTGATCGGCGGGACCGGCTGCCCGCCCCGGGTCACGTCGATGGAGATCTCCTGCTGCTTGTCCGCGGCCTTCGCCGTGATGTTCACCATCGCGCGGGCGGTGTGGATCGGCGTGCCGTCGACGTCGACGACGATGTCGCCGACCTGCAGCCCGGACAGGGCGGCCGGCGATCCGGGACGCACGTCGAAGACGCGGACGTCGCCCGTCGGCGCGGTCGTGCCGGTCATGAACGCGACCGTGAGGATGAGGATCGCGAGCACGAAGTTCATGAAGACGCCGGCCGCGAGGACGATCGCCTGCGCCCACCACGGCTTGGAGGTGAAGGACCGCGGGTCGCCGGTGCCCTGCTGATGGATCGAGAAGTCATCCTGCCCGAGGATCCGCACGAAACCGCCGAACGGGATCCAGTTGATCGTGTACTCGGTCTCCCCGCGGCGGATGCCCGCGAGGCGCGGCGGGAAGCCGAAGGCGAACTCGAGGACCTTCATCCCGAGCAGCCGCGCGGCCGCGAAGTGCCCGAATTCGTGGACGGCGACGATGACCGTGAAGGTCGCTACGAACAGCACGAGGGTCTGGAGGTTCGTGAAGACCGACAGGATCGCGCTCACGCCCGCGCTCCGGCCGGTGCGAGCTCACGCCGGACCCGCTCGTCGATCCGCACGATCTCGTCGAGCCCGGGCGCCGCGCCGGCGCCCGCGCCGAGCTCCGCGCCCCGGCGGAGGAGGCCCGCGATCTCGGTGAACGCGATCTCCCCGGCCAGGAATCGCGCCACCGCGACCTCGTCCGCCGCGGAGACGCCGACCATCGCGCCCTGATCGCCGGTCCGCGCGGCCGCGAGCACGTGCGTGAAGCACGGATAGCGCCCGAGCTCGACCTCGCCGAAGTGCAGCGCCCGTTCCTTGGTCCAATCAAAGCGCGGCGCCAGCGACGGCAGATGATCCCAGAGCAGCGCGTACTGGATCGCCAACCGCATGTCCGGCTCGGCGATCGACGCGATGACGCTCCCGTCGACGAGCTCGACCATCGCGTGGACGACGCTCTCGGGATGCAGCACGACGTCGATGCGGTCGTACGGAAGGCCGTAGAGCCAGTGCGTCTCCACGACCTCGTAGGCCTTGTTCGCGAGCGTCGCGGAGTCGACGGTCACCTTCGGGCCCATCCGCCAGGTCGGATGGCGCAGCGCTTCCTCCGCGGTGATCGACGCGAATGTGTTCAGTGCACGCTCGCGAAACGGCCCACCCGATGCCGTGACCGCGACGCGCTTGACCGTGTCTGGATCGACGCCGCGCAGGCAGTGCCAGAGCGCGCAGTGCTCGCTGTCGACCGGGCGCAGCCGCTTCCCCGCCCCACCGGTGGCGGCGCGCACGAGGTGCCCGGCGACGACGAGGACCTCCTTGTTCGCGATGGCCACGTCCTTGCCCGCCGCGAGCGCGGCGAGGGTCGGCCGCAGCCCGGCGATGCCAGGCGTGGCCACGAGCACGAGGTCGACGTCGTCCGCGGTCGCGAGCCCCACGAGATCGTCGTCACCCGCGGCGATGCGCGCCACGCCGAGCGTGGCGGCAAGCGCGGTGAGCGCATCGCGCCGCGAGCGGGCGGCAAGCGCGGTCACGCTCAGGCGGTCCGGATGCGCGGCGATCACCTCGAGGGCCTGCTGGCCGATCGAGCCGGTCGCGCCGAGGATCGCCACGCGCGTCGGTTTCACCTGTTCATCATCCCAGAGTCGTGGCGAACCCCACCGCGATGAGGGTCGCGACGGCGAGCAGCGAGTCGATCCGATCGAGCATCCCGCCATGTCCAGGTAGCAGCGTCCCCGAATCCTTCACCCCCGCTCGACGCTTCACCCAGCTCTCGAGCAGGTCACCGAGGAACGCGACAGGGCCAATAGTCACCGCGAAAACCGCCGCGCTTGGCCGCCCGAGCCCGAACAGCGCGGCAAGGGCGAGCACGGCGAGGGCGGCCGCACCGAAACCGCCGAATGTGCCTTCCCAGGTCTTGCCTGGGCTGATACTCGGCGCGATCTTGCGCCGGCCCCACAGGGAACCGAACACATACGCGCCGACGTCCGCTGCCCACGTCGTAATGATGGCGAGCAGGAGCCAGACCGGCAGACCGTTCGCCGCACCGTGCGCGGCACCCGCGTCACCAAACGCCTGCAGGATCGTCAGTGCCGCCAGGCCGATGAGCAGCACCATCAACTCGAAGGCCGCGGCCAAGCCAGCCCGGCGAAGGGTCCATAGCTCCGCGAGCGCGAGGCCGCCCGCGACAGCGACGACCGCGGTGAAGACGACGGGCGGCGCGAGCGCCGCCGCGAGCACGACCGCGGCATAGATGAGTCCCGTGATCGTCCGGCGCGGAAGATCGGTCAGCGGCCGTACCGCCGCTCGCGGCCCGCGTACGAGGCGAGGGCTTGATCGAGATGCTCGATCGCGAAGTCGGGCCACAGCACGTCGGTCGCCCACATCTCCGCGTAAGCCACTTCCCAGAGCAGGAAGTTCGAGACGCGGAGCTCGCCGCCGGTGCGGATGAGGAGATCCGGGTCGGGATGTTCCGGCGCGTACAGCCGGCTCGCGATCGCCGCCTCGTCGATGCCGTCCACCGGCACGCCATCCCGCACGAGCCGCTTCACCGCGTCGACGATCTCGGCGCGACCGCCGTAGTTGAAGGCGATGGTCATCGTTCCGTTCTTCCCCGCGTCGGTCGCGTGCGCGGCGTCGTCGATCGCGCGGCGCACCCCGTCAGAGAGCTCGTGCAGCCGGCCAATGATCCGGAGGCGCACGCCATCCTGCACGAGCGTCGGCGTCTCGCGGCGGATGGTCTCCTCGAGCAGCTTCATGAGCCCGCCGACCTCATCGGGATCGCGCTTCCAGTTCTCCGTCGAGAAGCTGTAGAGGGTGACGAACTCGACGCCCCGGTCGCGCGCGGCGCGGACCGTCCGGCGGATCGTCTCGACGCCCTGGCGATGCCCGGCGATCACCGGGAGGTGATGGCCCCGAGCCCAGCGGCGGTTGCCATCCATGACGATCGCGATGTGGCGCGGTACCGCAGCGGCCACCGCTAGACCGCCAGGATCTCCTTCTCTTTGCCGTGGCCGATCTCGTCGGCGGCCGAGATGTAGAGGTCGGTCAGCTTCTGGAGCTGGGTCTCGAGCCGCTTCTCGTCGTCCGCGGAGATGCCGGCACCCTTCGACTTCGTCCGAAGTTCGTCCTGCGCGTGGCGCCGGAGCGTGCGGATCTCCACGCGCCCCTCTTCGATCTTCTTGTGCAGCTGCTTCACGAGATCCTTGCGGCGCTCTTCGGTCAGCGCCGGGATCGAGAGCCGGATGAGCGACCCGTCGTTGCTTGGGGTGAGCCCGAGGTCGCTGCCGATGATCGCCTTCTCGATCGCCTTGATCAGGCTCTTGTCCCACGCCTGGATGACGATGAGCCGCGGCTCGGGCGCGCTGATCGCGGCGAGCGAAATGAGCGGCGTGGGCGTGCCGTACGCCTCGACCTCGAGGCCCTCCACGAGCGACGGCGTCGCCCGCCCGGTGCGCACGGACTGCGCCTCGTGGCGGAGCGCCTCCACGGCCTTCTTCATGCGGGCCTCGGTCTGAGCGAGGACCTCTTCGAGCGCCACGGCCTAACCCGCGTGGACGAGCGTGCCGACGTGCTCGCCCAGGACGGCCCGGACCATCGCGTCCTTCTCACTCACGTCGAACACGATCGTGGGCATGTTGCGGTCCTCCGCGAGCGCAGCGGCCGTGGCGTCCATGATCCCAAGCCGCTTCTCGAGGAGGTCGCGATAGCCGATGTCGTCGTACTTCTTCGCGCTCTTGTCGGTCCGCGGATCGCCCGAGTACACGCCATCGACCTTGTTCTTGCCCATGAGGATGACCTCCGCGTCGATCTCGGCCGAGCGGAGCGCCGCGGCGGTGTCGCTCGTGAAGAAGGGATTCCCCGTGCCGGCGGCGAAGATCACGATGCGGCCCTTCTCGAGGTGGCTGATCGCCTTGAGCCGGATGTACGGTTCGGCGACCTCGTTGATCGTGAGCGCGGTCTGCACCCGGGCCTGGAGACCCGCGGCCTCGAGCTGCGAGCGCAGCGCCAGCGCGTTGATGACCATCGCGAGCATGCCCATGTAGTCCGCCGTCGCCCGATCGATCCCGTGCTCCGCGGCGTCCGCGCCGCGAAGCCAGTTGCCCCCGCCGAGCACCACGCCGACCTGCACGCCGACGGCGTGGACCTTGCGGATCTCCTCGGCGAGGTAAGCGGTGTATTGCGGCGAGATGCCGAACTGCCGGTCTCCGAGGAGCGCCTCACCGGAGAGCTTCAGGAGGACGCGGTGGTACTTGGGCGTGGCGGTCACTTGGCCTCGCCCAGCTCGAACCGGGCGATCCGGCGGACCTTGATGTTCTCGCCGGTCGACGCCGCGAGCCCCGTCACGAGATCGCCGATCGTCTTGGACTGTTCCTTGATGTAGGGCTGGTGCATGAGGACGGCGGCCGCCTTCGCGGTCTTCTCGTCGCCGTGCTCCTCGAGGAGCGCCTTGATCTCGTCGTCCTTCAAGAGCTCCCAGCTCACGTGCTTCGGCGACATCGCGGCCACTTGCATCGCGATCGCCTTCGCGAGCTCCCGGAACTCCGGGTTCCGCGCGACGAAGTCCGTCTCGCTCGACAGCTCAACGAGCGCGCCGATACGGCCACCGCCGTGGATGTACGCCTCGACGACGCCTTCCTTGGTCTCGCGGTCGCTCCGCTTCGCAGCGGACGCGAGCCCCTTCTCCTTGAGGATGTGCTTCGCCTTCTCGAAGTCGCCTTTCGCGGCCTCGAGGGCCTTCTTGCTGTCCATCACGCCGGCACCGGTCTCCGACCGAAGGCGCTGGACATCGTTCGCCGTTGCCATGACTACTTCTCCTCTGTGGTCCCTGACGCGTCCGCCGCCGGAGCGGCGAGCGCCTCGTCACTGGCGGGCGCGGCTTCTCCCGCCTCCGCGGCCGGCTCTTCCTCGTATCCGCCGATCGGGTATTCGTCCTCTTCGGGCTCGTACACACGCGGCGTGCGCTTCGCGCGCGGCATGCCGACCTCGGCGTAGCCGCCCGCCGTCGTCGCCGGCGCGTAGCCCATGTCCTCGGGGCTCGCCTCCTTGGACGACGCGTCGAGCTGGGTGCGGCCCTCGATGACCGCGTCGGCCATCTTCTGGCAGATGAGCTTCACCGCACGGATCGCGTCGTCGTTCGCCGGGATGATCACATCGATGAGATCCGGATCGCAGTTCGTGTCGACCATCGCGACGATCGGGATCTCGAGGCGACGTGCCTCTTCGACCGCGATGTGCTCGCGGTGCGGGTCGACGACGAAGAGCGCGCTCGGCGGACGCTTCAGCTCACGCACACCCATGAAATACCTATCGAGATGCTGGAGCTCGTCCTCGAGGCGCTGGGCGTCCTTCTTGGGGAGCGTGAGGAAATCACCGCGCTCCTTGCGCTCGACGAGCTCGTTCAGCCGCTGGATCCGCTTCTGGATCGTGATGAAGTTCGTGAGGAACCCGCCCAGCCAGCGCTGGTTGACGTAGTGCATGTTCGCGCGCTTCGCCTCTTCGGCGATGGACTCCTGGGCCTGCTTCTTGGTGCCGACAAAGAGGATCTGCCCGCCATCGGAGGCGAGGTCACGCACGAACGCGTAGGCCTCCTCGACCCTGACGAGCGTCTGCTGGAGATCGATGATGTGGATCCCGTTGCGCTCCATGAAGATGAACCGCTTCATCTTCGGGTTCCACCGCCGAGCCTGGTGTCCGAAGTGGACACCCGACTCCAAGAGCTGCTTCATCGTGACGACGGCCAACGCGTTCTCCCTTGATGCCTCCGCTTCGCGGCCACGACGCGCCCTGGCGGGCACGGTCGCAGGGATCTCGTGAAGCGTGCGAAGTATCGAGCCCGAATGACCCGATCCACGACTAACTGTAACAAGAACGGACACCCGCGTCGGATGAGCCTTCCAGGCGACTGAGGGCTTTGCCCGAAGGAGCCGCAGGGCCCCGAGAGCCGAGGAGCCGAAGGCGAGTCGGGCTCGGGGATAGAACAAAGAGCCCGGGCCGAAGCCCGGGCTCTTTTCGTACGGCGAAGGCTCTAGGTGAGGTTGTTGCCGATGTTGCTGAAGATGTTCTGGAGCTGGCCGCGGAGGAAGATCATGGCGACGATGACGGCAATGGCGATAACAGCAATGATAAGAGCGTACTCAACCAGGCCCTGGCCTTCGTCGTCACGGAAGAATGCGAGCATTTTGTGCCTCCTTTCATCTCAAGTCGGCAGAGAGGCGTCTGCCACCTAGGCGAAGTCTAGGAAGGCCCACTCCGTCCACAAGCCCCCTGGTCGGCCCATTACGGGTGCCGGGGGTATCGACCGGTTATCGGCTGGTTGCACCTAGCGGAAGTCAGGGTGGCCCTGGGATCCGACCTGGGCCCTGAGCTCCTCGAGGGGGCTCGCCGGCCGCGACGGGCGCAGGTGGGACACGTCGCCGAGGGTCCCGGCGATGGCATCGCGCAGCTCGGCGATGGTGCAGCCGAAGAGCTCGCCGGAGGTCTCGAATTCCGCCCGCAGGCGGAGGAATCCGAACTGGTTGTGACGAGAGACATCGAGCCCGGCGCAGAGCTCGTCGAGCAGGAGGAAGAGCCGCTCGCGGCTCTCGCGCGGCACCGTCTCGAGCCAGGCCTGGACCCGAGACAGGGAGGGCTGCTCCACGCCCGCCATTATCCGCGCGCGCAGTGCTCCGCGACGATCACGCCGATGCCATCGCTCGGGATGCGCTGGACGCGTACCGCTGGCAGCGATGCGAGGAACGTCGGCCCGTAATCCTGGAGGATCACGCGCCGGTCGAGCAGCACGACCGCACCGCGATCGGTCTTCGAGCGGATCAGCCGGCCGTATCCCTGACGCAGGCGCAGCGCCGCGAGCGGGAGCTGGTATTCGCGGAACGGATCGTCGTAGCGCTCGGAGCGTCCCTGGATGAGCGGGTCGTCCGGGACCGGGAACGGAAGCTTCGCGATGACCACGCAGCGCAGCTGGTCGCCGGGGAGATCGACACCCTCCCAGAACGACTGGGTGCCGAGCAGCACCGAGCCGCCCGCAGCGAATCGCTCGAGGATCGCGCGACGCGAACCATCCACGCCCTGGGTCAGGACGGCGATGCCAGTCTCCTCGAGGCCCGCCAGCTGCGCCCCCACTTCGCGCATCGCGGCATGCGAGGTGAACAGCACGAGCGTGCGGCCGCCGAGCGCGCGCGCGACGTCACCGACGATCATCGCAGCCTCCTCGGCAAAGTGCTCGTCGTGCGGCAGCGCGATGTCGGACGGCACGATGAGGACCGCCTGGTTCGTGTGGTCGAACGGCGATCCGACGCGCAGCGTGCCCGCGATGTCGCTCACCCCGAGACGATCCATCGTGAAGGCCATCGTCCCAGCGACCCCGAGCGTCGCCGAGGTCATCACCACCGAGCGGTGCCGATCGATGAGCGTGCGGCGCAGGGCGTTTCCGACGTGCGCCGGGGCGACGAACAGGCCGATCCCGTCGTCGCTCCGTTCGAGCCACGCGATCTCCCCGGGCTTCGGCCGGTGGATCCCATGCTCGATCGCGCCCTGTTCGCCGATGAGCTCCTTCAGCGCGCTCTCGTGCTCGGTGAGCTCGTCCTCATCACCGCCGCGCGCCGCGAGGCGGTCCCCCGCGGCGCGGATCCCCGCCAGCGCATCGGCCATGCGCTCGGCCGCGAGCTCGATCGGCAGCCAGCGGTCGTCACTCGCCCGGAAGCCGCCGGTGATGCGCAGGCGGTCCGTTCCTTCGGGGAGCAGGGTCGCGAGCGCATCGAACGTCTCGTTCGAGGTGCCGCGCGCGCGCGCGACCCAGTCGCGCAACGCC
>DATCOR010000172.1:0-5030 GCA_036564585.1 Candidatus Limnocylindria bacterium
CTGGGACCGCGACCTGGCCCGCGGGCGGTCTGACGCCGGTGCACCTCTCCTATCACTGGTTCGACGCGACCGGACGGCTGGTCATCTGGGATGGGAACCGCGCGGCCCTCTCGAGCGACATCGCTCCGGGCCAGAGCGCGGTCGTCGCGATCACGGTCGCGTCACCGCCCAACCTCGGTCCATACCGGCTGCGACTTGACCTCGTCCAAGAAGGAGTGACCTGGTTCTCCGCGCAAGGCGTGACGCCGCGCGAGGTCGCGATCAGCGTGACCACCGGCTTCACCGCCTCTTACGCGGTCACGCCACCGGTCACCGCAGTCCTGCCAGGGAGTCGCGCGGTCCTCGCGGTCAGGCTGACGAACACGGGTCTCCTTCCGTGGTCCGCCGTCGGCTCCGCTCCGGTGCACGCGGCCGCGCACGTGCTCGATCTCGCCGGCCACGTGCTCGTCTGGGACGGCGAGCGCACGGCGCTGCCGAACGATGTCGGGCCGGGCCAGAGCGTGGTCCTGAACGTCGCGGTCGCGATCCCGCTCAGCGCCGCACCGACCACGTACGACGTGAAAGTGGATCTTGTCCGCGAGGGCATTGCGTGGTTCTCCAGCTCCGGTGTCGTGCCGGGGAGTGCGGCCGTCGCTGCAAGTCCCGATTACCGCGCGTCGATCGTGACGAGCGGGACGACGGTCTCGCGCAGCAATCCGTCGATCTCGGCAACGCTCACGAACACGAGCGTCGTTCCGTGGCTGCTCGGCGGGGCGGCGCCGATCGACGTCAGCTCTCACTGGCTCGCTGCCGACGGCACCGCGCTGGTGTGGGACGGCCCGCGGGTGCCGCTCGGCCGGGTCGTGCTCCCCGGCGGATCTGTGACCCTCACGGTGCCGCTCGGCCAGCCGCCCGTCGGCGCGTCGCGCCTGGTGATCGATCTGGTCGCTGAAGGGTCGCGATGGTTCGGGAGTGGTTCCCCAAGCGCGGTAACGCTGGTACCGTGACGCCGTTGGCTTGTTGAGGGGTCCGACACCTGTTGGTTCCTCACACACCTCACCGCGGTGCGGTGATCAGTAGGGAAGGGAAACCGCTTGTGCGTCTGACTCGCCTGAGCCTGGCGGCGATCGTCGGCATCGCGATGTCGCTGCTACCGATTCCGGCAGCAGCGGCCACGCTGTTCGCGGGCTACCAGCTCCAGGCGCCGGCGTCGGTGCCCGCGGGCACCGCGATCACCCTGCCGGTCACGATCTCGAATCTCGGGACGGAGACCTGGACCGCCGCCGGTGCCAACCCGGTCGACCTCTCGTATCACTGGATGGACCTCAGCGGGAAGGCGGTCGTGTGGGACGGCGCGCGCACGAAGCTCACCGCCGACGTACCGCCGACCGGGACGCAGCAGCTCAACGCCTCGATCACCTCACCGGCGTCCCCGGGCCCGTACGTCCTCCAGATCGCGCTCGTGAAGGAAGGCGTCGCGTGGCTCAACCCGAGCGCCGGCTTCAACGTGCAGGCCACGCCCGCGTTCAACGCGACGTGGGGCGGCGTGCAGGTGCCGGCGCTCCTCACCGCGACGACGTACACCGTGAACATCCCGGTCGCGAACGCCGGAGCGGTGCCGTGGAGCGCGACCGGCGCGAACCTCGTCGACCTCAGCTACCACTGGACGAACGCCGCCGGCCAGGTCGTGGTCTGGGACGGCGTGCGCACCGCGCTGGCGGCCGACGTGCCCGCGGGCGCGAGCACGACCGTCGCGGCCAAGATCACCACGCCCTCCGCGCAGGACAGCTACACGCTCACCGTCGATCTCGTTCGCGAGGGCGTCGCGTGGTTCGCGTCGCTGGGCGCCGTGCCGCTCAAGCTCCAGACCCTCGTGTCGCCCGCGCTGTACGCCGCGGGCTATTCGGTCTCGGCCACGACGCAGGCGGTCATCGGTGAGAGCCGCACCATCGCCGTGACCGTGAGCAACCGCGGCAACGTGGCCTGGTCGGCGACCGGCGCGAACGCGGTGCACCTGAGCTATCACGTCCTCGCGCCGAACGGGAACGTCGTCCTCTGGGATGGCGCGCGCACGACCATCGGGACGACCGACCTCGCGCCCGGCGAGGTGCGCAATGTGAACGTTGCCTACACCGTGCCGGCAACGATCGGCACGTACACGCTCGCCATCGACACGGTCCGCGAGGGCGTCGCGTGGTTCTCGCAGATCGGATCGCCGTTCGCGACGGTCCCGCTCATCGTGACGAGCGGGTTCAACGGCGGCTACGACCAGACGTCCACGCCGGGCCTCGCGACCGTCGGTGCGTCGCTCCTGCTCAACGTCCGGGTCTCCAACTACGGCGCGCGCGCGTGGGCCGCCGGCGGAACGAACCCGGTGCACCTCGGCTACCACATCCTCACGACGAGTGGGGCACCGGTGACCTGGGACGGCCAGCGCGGCATGCTCGCGAGCGACGTCGCGGTCGGCCAGAGCGCGATCGTGCAGGTGCCGGTGGCCCTGCCGAGCACGACCGGCAACTACCTCATCGCGTGGGACCTCGTGCAGGAAGGCGTCGCGTGGTTCAGCCAGCTCGGTGTCGGCCAGCTGCGCGAGGCGATCAGCGTGCAGCCCGGCGTCACCTTCTACGGCAAGGGGTTCGGCCACGGGGTCGGCCTCTCGCAGTACGGCGCGCAGGGCTACGCGACGGGCGCCGCGGGCCCGGCGCTCACCGGCGAGCAGATCGTCGCCCACTACTACCCGGGCACCTCGCTCACCGTCGTCGATAGCGCGACCAACCCGCGCGGACCGATGCGCGTCCTGCTCAGCTCGCCGTCATCGAGCGGCTCGGCGTCGTGCGGCTCGACGTTCATGAACACGTGGCTCGTGAACGTGCGCTCGGCCGGTGGCTTCAGCGTCGTGAACGAGGCCCAGGGCAACGCCGTCGTCGGCGTGGCGAGCGCGAACGTGACCTACCAGATCGCCGCGAAGACCGGCGGCGTGTCCGTGTACGACCAGTCCACCAACCCGCCGACGCTCAAGTACTCAGGCCCCGGTCCCGTCACGCTCGTGCCGACCGACCTGGGCTCGCCGATCACCGTCCAGGAGAAGGGCGAGTTCTTCCACGGCAAGCTGCAATTCAAGAACGACGGCGGCGGGAACCTCCGCGTCGTGAACTACGTGAGCTACGACGATTACGTGAAGGGCGTCATCCCGAAGGAGATGCCGTCGGGCTGGCACATCGAGGCCTACAAGGCCCAGGCCCTGGCCGCGCGGAGCTACGGCTTCACGAGCTACGTGCCGACGCGCGACTACGACGTTCGCGACGATCAGGTCGACCAGTGCTACGGCGGCGCGACCGTCGAGACGAGCGCCTCGATCGCCGCCGTCGCGGCGACCGCGGGCAAGGTGATCACCTACAACGGCGCGGCGATCCGGGCGTACTTCTCGTCATCGAGCGGCGGCTACACCGTCGCGGTCGGCTGCTGGAACACCGGCACGGTCTGCAAGCCGAGCGATCCGTGGCTCGTCGCGGTGCCCGATCCGGCGGACCTCGCGGTCTCGATCCCGACACCGAACAAGCACGCAAGCTGGACGGTCACGTTCACGAGCGCGACCATCCGCCAGGCGATCCTCACCTACAAGGGGATCGACATCGGGACGCTGCTCTCGACGGACCTGAGCAACCAGGCACCCGGGAACGTTGGCCACGTGGTCTCGGTGAAGTTCCGCGGCACCAGCGCCTCGGTCGAGGTGCCGGCGGATGTGTTCCTCCGGACCTACCTCGGCCTCAAGTCGACGATGGTCCGGCTGTCACCGTTCTAGTACTTCCGGCTCGGTCGGTCCGGTAACGGGGGGACCGCCCCGCGCGTTCCCTATACGCGGCCACCGTTGTGGGTCAGAATGCTCATGCGCGCGCGTGGGGACGGTGGCGAGGAAGGAAGAAGGGAACTCGCCGATGCGTCGCCGTCTACGCCTCGCGATCCTGATCGCCCTCTTCACCCTCGGCCTCTTGCCGCACACTGCCGCGCCGGCCTCGGCCGCGCCCGCGAGCTCCGGCCACATCGTCGCCCACGAGGTCTCGCTCGACGCGCCGGCCGCCCAGCCCGCTGGGGCCACGGCCCTCTCGATCGGATCGACCGGTGGCGCGATCCCGGTCGAATACCTGTCGTCGGTCGTGGCCGCCGGTCAGCTGTTCGATCGCCTGGGAGTGCACTGGACCGAGCGCGCCGGCGTGACCGACCCGATCGCGTTCGACGTGCGCACCTCGACCGACGGATCGGTGTGGACCGATTGGTCTGCGATCACGGACGACGACGACATGTTCGACGCGGACCGCAACGAGCACTACGGCGCGCCGATCCCGGTGAGCGGCGACGCGCGCTTCGCGCAGTACCGCGCGTCGGGCAATGCCGACGCGCTCCTCCATGTTGGTCTCACGTTCATGGACGTCACCGATCTGAACGCCGGTCCGCTCGCGCGGCTCGCCAACGACCTGCAGAACGCGATCGCGATGGCCGGCCTCTCGTACGCGTCGGCCGCCGTCGGCCCGTCCAAGATCCTCACCCGTCAGGACTGGGCCGCCGATGAGTCGCTCATGAAGTGGACGCCCGAGTACAAGCGCGTGCAGAAGGCGATCGTGCATCACACCGCGGGCGATGACGGCGGCACGAACGTCGCCGCGACGATCCGCGCGATCTACTACTTCCACGCGGTGACCCGTGGCTGGGGGGACATTGGCTACAACTTCCTCGTCGACAAGTACGGCAACATCTGGACCGGCCGCGCCGGTGGCGACCACGTCATCGGGGGCCACGCGTACGGATGGAACAACGGATCGTTCGGCGTCGCGGCCATCGGCACGTACAGCTCCACGACCCCGACGCCGGCGATGGTCGGCGCGATCGCGAACATCATCGCGATGAAGTTCGCCCAGTTCGGGATCGCGCCGTACGGCGCCGACACCTACACCCATCAGGAGCAGCGCAGCGACGGCACGTGGGTCCCGGTGACCTCGAATCCCCCGAACATCCAGGGGCACCGCGACTCGAACTACATCGTCGGCCAGAACGGC
>DATCOR010000173.1:0-12675 GCA_036564585.1 Candidatus Limnocylindria bacterium
GAGCCAAGGCCGGGACGTCGTGTCGGTCCGCGAGCCGGGGAGCACGCCGGTGGGGGAGCGAGTCCGTGACATCGTCCTTCATGCCCAGGACATTCCCCTCGCGCCGAACGCGCAGGCCCTCCTCTACAGCACCGCACGCGCGCAGCTCGTCCGTGACGTGATCCGTCCGGCGCTCGCCGGCGGCAAGATCGTCATCGTCGACCGCTTCTACGACTCGACGCTCGCGTATCAGGGCTATGGCCACGGCGCCGATCTCGATCAGCTTCGTGAGGTCACCGACTTCGCGGTCGGCGACACTCGTCCGGATCGGACGTTCCTGCTGGACCTGCCCGTCGAAGCCGCCGAAGGCCGCGCAGCCACCCGAAAGCCTGGCCGCGCGTGGGATCGCTTCGAAGCCGAGGCGAGCGCCTTCCACGAGCGCGTTCGCGCTGGCTATCTGGCGCTGGCTCGCGCCGAGCCAGGGCGGATCGCCGTCATCGCCGCGAACCGTGAGGTCGAGGCCATCGCCGCTGACATTCGCTCTGAGGTCGAACGGCTGCTGCCCGCAACTACACTCACGCCGCCATGAAGCTGGTCATCGCGATCATCCATTCCGAGGATGCCGGCGCGCTCGTGGATGCCCTCACCGACAAGGAGTACCGGGTCACCCGACTCCACTCGACCGGCGGCTTCTTGAAGCAGAACAACGCCACCGTGCTCGTCGGGGTAGAGGAGCCTCAGGTCGATGACGTGCTGGCGGTCATCCGCGAGACCTGTCACGCCCGTCAGCAGTTCATCAACCCGATGCCGCCGATCATGGAGCCGGGCGAGTTCTACATGCCCTATCCCGTGGAGGTCTCCTTCGGCGGAGCGACCGTTTTTGTGATGGACGTCGCCCGTTACGAGCGCCTCTAGGCCGCTCAGCCGCCGAATTCGGCCGCGAATCGTGGGTTTTCGTCATCTTTCTGTCCGGTATCAGCCTGTCGTAGCCCCTTAAGGCTGACCCCTAAGCCGCCGAGTTACCTCTCGAAGCTCGGCGAAGGGAGTTCGATATGCGTCGTTTGATCACCGCCGTCGCCACCCTGGCAGTCCTCGTCCTCGGTGCTGGCGCAGGAACGTCCGGCTACTAACTGCTTTTTCGCCCTCTAGAGGCGCATTGCAAGCGCGCGCGAAGGAGACCGTTTTGAACGGTCTCCTTTTCGTCTTTCTGTTCTAGACGCCCGCGCGCTCGCGCATACTTTGCCGCACAGTGGAGGGAAGTCACATGACGCGGAACGAGCGCGTCATGTTGGTCGTGGTCATCGCATCAGCAGCTGGCCTGCTGGCGAAGCTCTCGTACCCACTCCCGACTGAGTTCGACCTAGGTCCGTTCGCGTTCTGGGTCGGAGTAACCCTCATTTCGTCGTTCGCGCCGGTCAACCTGCCAGGCGGCGTTCTGGCGTATCTCAATACGGCGCCCCTGCTAGCCGCTCTGTTCGACTCAAGCCTGGTCAATCCCTTTGCGGTCTGCTGGGTCGCTTTTTTCGGCACCTTCGGTCTGCGTGACTTCCGCCGTGAGGTCGCTTGGTACGGCACCCTGTACAACCGCGCGAACTGGGTGCTCGCAACTTACGTCGGCTGGGTGGCGCTTTTCGTTACAGGCCCATGGGTCAAAGCTGGCGACCCTTACGCGTCGTTTGCCCAAATCCTGATCGTTGGGGCCGCCTTCGCGCTGACCAACAACTTGTTGAGCGTCCTCGCCGCCAGTATCCGGACTCGGTCGCCCTTCGCAAAGGTGTGGGCAGTCTCGGTTCGGCAAGTGGCGATTGGGCTCGTCGGTCAGGTGCCTATGGGATGGCTCATGGCCCAGATCGCGATCCCCGTCGGCTATTGGGCGACGCTGCCGTTCCTCGTGCCGCTCCTCCTCGCGCGATACACGTTCACCAAATATGCGGAGACCCGAGACCTCTTCTTCGGTACGGTCAGCGCGCTGTCCCAGGCGATCGATGCGAAAGACGGGTTCACCCGAGGCCACGCTGATCGCGTCTCTCGGATCGCCGGCGCGATCGCGCGTGAGATGGGGATCGGCGAGGCCGAGATCGAGCGGATCGAGCTCGCCGGCCTGCTTCATGACATCGGGAAGATCGGCGTCGAGGACCGCATCCTCATGAAACCCATGCGTCTCGACGCTGACGAACAGGAGCTCATGCGGCGGCATCCTATCTACGGCGCGTCGATCCTCGAGCCATCAGCCGCGCTTCGACCATTGGTGCAGATGGTGCTGCACCATCACGAGAACTTCGACGGATCGGGATATCCGGAGGGTCTTCGTGGCGAGGGCATCCCGCTCGGGTCGCGAATCATCATCGTCGCCGATGCGTACGAGGCGATGACCTCCGACCGTATCTACCGGAAGGCCATCGGCCACGATCGCGCGCTGGAGCAGCTGACCAAGTACAAGAGCATCCAGTTCGATCCGAAGATCGTGCGCTCGCTCGAGCAGCTTCTTGCGAAGCGCGGTCCGGGCGCGTTCGAGGTGAGCGAGCTGCCTCCGATCAACTACGAGACGCTGGCCGAGCTGCGCCGCCGTCTCGCCCGCGAGCCTCTCGTCCGCGACGCGCATGCTGGCTAGCGGTGCGATCCTCGGGGTAATCGCAGGTCTCGCGATCGGCCGCAGCTGGCGGCCCCTCGCCGCGGCACGGATCCAGTGGTTCCCGCTCCTCGTCGCAGGATTGCTGGCCCGCGCTGCCGCTCCCCTGGTTCCCACGGTCGCCTTTCCGCTCTACGTCGTCGCCCTGGCGGCGACTGCTGTCAGCGCCGCGGCCAACGTGCGATTGACCGGAGCAGCGCTTGTCGCCTTCGGCGGCGCACTCAATCTCGCGGTCGTCCTCCTGAATCACGGTATGCCGGTCGACGCCGGGGCGGTCGCCGCCGCAGCCGCTGCGATGCCCACTGATGCGCTTCACGTACTGGTGACGGGCAGCACGCTCCTCACACCATTGGCGGATGTCATTCCCGTGTCGGTCGCGCACGCGGTCTACAGCATCGGTGACGTCTGCATCGCGCTCGGCGGTTTCGTCGTGCCATTCGTGCTACTCATTCGTCGGTGACCAGCCGCAGCTCGGACTTCGGCCTCTTCTGGCTCGCCCAGGCGATCAGCCGGTTCGGGGATCCGATCACCCTGATCGCGCTCGCGACGGTGACGTACGAGCGGACCCAGTCGGCGCTGTTCACAGCTTTGGCTGTGGTGATCGCGACAGTGCCGACGGCCGTGTTCGGCTTCTTCGCAGGTGCCATTGGCGACGCTCTCGGCCATCGCCGCGCCATGTTCTTGAGCGACGTCGCGCGCGTCGCGCTCATCGGCGCAGTGCCCGTTCTTCTGGATCTCGGCGCTCCCCTCATTGCCGCATATGCGTGTGTGTTCCTCGCGGCGACGTTTGGAGCGGTCTTCAATCCGGCGCGGATCGCGATAATCCCGCAGCTCGTTCCGCCCGAGCGACTCGCGGCGGCGAACTCGACCGTCGCCTCAACCGATCGGACCGTCGAGATCCTTGGTGCGCTCGCCGCTGGGTTTCTTGTCGCGACGGTCGGTGCAGCCGCGTTCTACATCGACGCTGCGACGTTCGCGATCTCGGCCGTTCTGCTCGCTGCGCTCCGCATGCGCCCGCACGAAGCCGAGGCGTTCCGGCCATCGCATCTATACGCGGATGCGGTCGAGGGAATGCGATTCCTGCTTCGCGAGCCGATCCTTCGGGCGAACACGTATTTCTCGCTGGCGGCGCAACTGGCGCTCCCCGTCGTCAACGGCCTCACGCCCGTGTACCTCGTCAGGCGTTTCGCGAACGGGGACGCCGAGTTCGGCGCGGCGCTCTTCGGTGTGGCCGAGGCGGCGCTCGCCGCCGGCGCAGTGGGGGCGGGCCTGACCCTGCCCGAGTACATGACGCAGTTCCGCAAAGGGCACCTGCTCCTCGCCGGCTTTGGCATGTACGGGACGTTGCTGATCCTGCTGGGGCTCGCGCCCAGCCTCCTGCCGGCGATGGTCATCTTCTTCCTGATGGGCGTGGCCAACGTGATCTTCGTGGTGCCGAACATCACGTTGTCCCAGGAGGTCACGCCGCCCGAGCTGCGCGCACGCGTCTTCGGCGCGCGCATCGCGCTGCTCAACCTGTCGTGGCTGCCGATCATCGTCATCAGCGGCGCCCTGGCCGATCGCGTCGATGCCGGGCTGCTCATCGGCGTGGCCGGCGCGGTCACCCTCGCGACGGCGCTGTTTGCGGCTCGGTTCGTCCCGGCGGTCAGCGAAGTCGCCTGACCGAAAGCCGGTCACTTCCGGGCCTTGGCTTGCCTCTCCAACTCCCGGACTTGACAACTTGTACGCTGTGCGGGACAACAAGCGCAACGCTGAGGAGCTGGGGAGGACCGAAGGTCCCGTTTCCCCGCCCTCCTGAGAAGGAACCGTACAGAAACAGTGGCACAGAAGAGCATCCTCGTTGCCGACGACGACGCGTCCATCCGATCGCTGTTGAAGCAGCTCCTCGCCGACGAGGGGTTCGCCGTGCTCGAAGCGTCCACCGGGATCGAGGTCGTCGACAAGGTCAAGGAATCGAGCCCCGACCTGGTGATCATGGACGTCCGGATGCCCGAGCTCGACGGCATCGAGGCGCTCGCGCGCCTCAAATCCACTAACCCGAAGACCGCCGTCCTCATCATGACCGCGTTCGGCAGCTCCAACGCGGCGATCCGCGCGATGGAGCTCGGCGCATTCGACTACATCACCAAACCGTTCGAGCTCGACAAGATCTCGCACAGCGTGAAGCGCGTTCTCGACTACCAGGACCTGACCGCGGAGGTCGAGGTCCTCCGCGACGAGATCAGCTCGCTCGTGCAGACCGAGCGCATCGTCGGCAACTCGCCCGCGATGCAGGAGGTCTACAAGACCGTCGGCAAGGTCGCGAAGGCCGACGCGACGGTCCTCATCACCGGCGAGAGCGGTACCGGCAAGGAGCTCGTCGCCGAAGCCCTCCACTTCAACTCGAACCGCCGATCTGGGCCTCTGGTCAAGGTCTCCTGCGCCGCGCTTCCCGAAACGCTGCTCGAGGCCGAGCTCTTTGGCCACGAGAAGGGCTCCTTCACCGGCGCGATGACCCAGCGCCGCGGCCGCTTCGAGATGGCCGACAAGGGCACGATCTTCCTCGACGAGATCGGCGAGATGACCGTGCCGACGCAGACGAAGCTGCTCCGCGTGCTGCAGGAGCGGAAGATCGAGCGGATCGGCTCGAACCTGCCGATCAAGGTCGACATCCGGATCATCGTCGCGACGAACAAGGACCTCCAGAAGCAGGTCGAGCAGTCCAAGTTCCGCGACGACCTGTACTACCGGCTCAACGTCATCAACATCCACATGCCGCCGCTCCGCGATCGCAAAGAGGACATCCCATCGCTCGTCGAGCACTTCCTCGCGAAGCACCGCTACAGCGCGACAGCCCAGCCCGCGGCGATCAGCGAAGAGGCCATTCGCCGGCTCATGGAATACAACTGGCCGGGCAACGTGCGCGAGCTCGAGAACGTCATCGAGCGCGCCGTCGTCCTCTCACGGGGCCAGATCATCACCAGCCGCGAGCTGCCGTTCGGCGACCACGACGCCGCCGAGGGCGAAGAGGGCGAGGGCGAGGCCGACGCCAAGGGCGACAGCTCGTTCTTCAAGAAGTCCGTCGCGCAGTTCGAGAAGGACCTCATCATGAAGGCGCTCCGCGACGCGAACGGCAACCGGTCGAAGGCCGCCGAGATGCTCGGCATCTACCGCCGCCTCCTCTACGCCAAGATCAAGGAGTACGGCCTTGAGGGCTACCCGCCAAAGGGCCGCTAAGCGCGAGCCGAACCCGCTGCTCGTCGTGCGGCTCCACGAGACGACCGGTGTGGCGAAGACCGGTTGGGACGCCGCCCTGAAGGCGGCGGTGAAGAGCGCTCGCGAAGAGGTCGAGCCGATCGCGGTCGAGATCACCCGGCAGTGGGCCGACCTCGGCGCGCGCGGCATCACCAGCTACCACGTCAGCGTGAAAGTGGCATATCGGCAGGCTCTTGCGGCTCCGAAGCGCGCACGGAAGAAGGCCGAAAGCTAACCGGAGCGGCAATCGTCGTGGTCCGGTATCAGCCACCTGTCCCAGTTATTGACACAGCTAGCGAGCGCCCGCACACTCGTCGCCCCTGCGACCGCGAGGAAGCAGGGCACGGAAGGGGAGCGGACGTGGCGGACGGCGACGCGCAGGACATCCTTGCCCAGGTGCTCATCGCCAACGATGGTGAGGTCATCGAGCGGCTGCGGCTCTCGGCCGCGGAGGCCGCGCGGGTGTGCAACGTGACCCCCCGGCAGCTCATCTACTGGACGAAAAAGGGCCTCGTCAAGCCTTCGACCAACGACGATCACGACTACGACGTTTTCGCGATGGAAAAGGTCATCCGGATCCGGCAGGCCCTCGAGAAGGGCTACTCGCTCGAGAAGGCCGCCCAGGTCGTCGCGCGTGACCTCGGTGCCCTACAGGCCGAGGTCCGCCGGCTCGAAGGGCTGGCGAACGAGGACCTCGAGGACGAGCTCCGGCGCCGGTTCGAGAAGCTCGAGGAGCGCGTGTCGCAGCTCCGCCGGACCCTGCCCGCGTCGCTCACGATCGCGCGGCTGCGGCGCGCCGTCGCGCTGCTCGCCCGGCTCGAGGCCGAGGGCACGCTCCAGAACGCGAGCGCGAACGGCGACATTGCGAAGGCGCTCGCGCTCCGGCTCGGTCGTGCCGTCGACGAGCTCGAGCTGCTGCTCCGCGAGGTCCAGCCGGCCGGCGCATAACGTTCATCGCGTGACCGAGCGCAATGCCCTCCTCCTGACCGCTGTCGCGGCGGGCAAAGCGACCCGAGCCGCGCTCCAGCTGCTGGGCCGCGGCGCCACGGCGCTGCCGGGCTTGGTCGTCCTCGGCCTCGATCCCGACGCGATCAAGGGCCTGACCGCGACGCTCACCCACGGCGCGGTCTGCGTGTCGGGCACGAACGGCAAGACGACGACCACGCGAATGCTCTCTGACATCGTGCGCACGGCGGGCTGGGAGCCCGTGCACAACCGCTCCGGCTCGAACCTCGATCGCGGGATCGCCGCGGCGCTGATCGCAGATTCGACATGGGGTGGTGAGGTGCGGAGCAACGTCGGCGTCTTCGAGGTCGATGAGGCGTCGGTGCCGCGTGTGCTGCTCCGCCTCGCGCCGCGCGTCCTCGTGATCACGAACCTGTTCCGTGACCAGCTCGACCGCTACTTCGAGATCGACGCGCTGGCGCGCCGGATCGGCGAGGCGATCGCTCCCCTCGATACCACGACGCTCGTCCTGAACGCCGACGATCCGATCGTCGCGTACCTCGGGGTCGCACACAAGGGTCCACTGCTCGCGTTCGGCGTCGACGATCCATCCGTCGGCGGGACCGTACCTCAAGCGATCAGCGACGCGACGCGCTGCCCGAAGTGCAAGCACCCACTTGTGTACGCGCGCGTGATCCTCGCGCACGTCGGCGAGTGGCGCTGCGATCACTGCGACTTCCAGCGGCCGCCGCGCGACGTGAGCGCCGTGGCCGTGCGGCTCGGTGCGAACGACAGCGCGCTCCGCCTGGGTGGTCCGGGCGCGTCCGCGATGGACGAGGTCGTCGTTCCGCTCCCCGGTCTGTACAACGCCTACAACGCGCTCGCCGCGATCGCGGCCGCGCGCGCGCTCGACATCGGCCTGCCAACCGCGACCCGCGCGCTGGCCGCGTTCAAGCCGGCGTTCGGGCGGCTCGAGATCGTCGAGGCCGAGGGCCGCCGGCTTCGGCTGATCCTGGTGAAGAACCCCGCGGGCTTCAACGCCGCCATCGGCGCGCTGCTCGAGACCGATCGGCATCCCCGGATCCTCGGCGCGCTGAACGACCGTGACGCCGACTCGCGCGACGTGTCGTGGATCTGGGATGCCGACTTCGAGGCACTCGCGCCGCGCATCACGCATGCGACGGTCACCGGCCTCCGTGCCCGCGACCTCGCACTCCGGCTCAAGTACGCCGGCGTCCCGCGCGATCGCGTCACCGTCGTCGACGACTGGCTGCCCGCCCTGCGCTGGGCGATCGACGCGACCCCCCTCGGCGACGAGCTGGTGGTCATCGCAACGTATACCGCGATGCTTTCGCTCCGCGCCGCGCTTGCGGGGCTCGGTTTCGTGGGACAGTTCTGGGAAGACTGATGCCGATCACCATTGAGGAGCTCCCGCTCGCACAGCTGGCGCCCGCCGATCTCAAAGACGCGGTCGGGCTGATGCGCCGGCTCGACCAGGAGCGCGTCCCGGAAGATCCGATCACGCCCGACGAGGTGTACGCGCGCCAGATCACGGCCTCGCCGCCGGACGGCCGACTGTTCTTCTGGACCGCGCGCGAGGACGGCGCGCTCCTCGCGGGCGCCTACCTGCAGCTCTCTGATCGGGAGAACCTGCAGCTCGGCTTCTGCGGGGTGCTGGTCCGTCCAGAGGCGCGTCGCCGCGGGATCGGCCGCAGGCTGCTGCGGCACGCCGCCGATCGCGCTGCAGCCGAGGGCCGGACTCTCCTCGCGGGCCAGACGAGCGATCGCGTTCCCTCGGGCGCCGCGTTCGCCGCGGCGATCGGTGCGAATCCCGGCCTCGAGATGCACACGAACCAGCTCGACGTGCGGAAGCTGAAGGCGAGCGCGATCGCGCGCTGGATCGAGGCGTCGCGCGCGAAGGCGGCGGGGTACCGGGTCGTCTGGGTGGACTGGGCCGACGCGGACGACGCGACCATCGTCCGGGTCGCGCAGACCTACGAGGCGATGAATGACATGCCCAAGGGCGACATCGCGCTCGAGGCCGAGCACTGGGACGTGCGGAAGACGCGTGAGCGCTACGCGTTCTTCCAGACCATGGGCGTTGAGGTGTGGACGGCGATCGCGACGCACGATGAGACCGGCGCTGGCGTCGGCTTCACTGAGATCAACCTCACGCCGCAGGTGCCCGAAATCGTCCAGCAGCAGGGCACGGCGGTCACGCCGGCCCACCGCGGTCACGCCCTCGGCCTATGGCTCAAAGCCGCGATGCTCGAACGTCTCGTGCGCGAGCGGCCACGTGCCCGGTTCATCCGCACCGGCAACGCCAAGGTGAACGAGGCGATGCTCCGCATCAACACCGAGCTCGGTTTCCGTCCGGCCTGGTCCACGACCTTCTGGCAGGCGGAGATCGCGAAGCTGCCGAAGTGACCGATCTCCGCATTGGCCACCTCTATCCCGACCTCATGTCCATCTACGGAGACCGCGGCAACGTGCTCGCGCTCACCCAGCGCGCGCGCTGGCGCGGGATCGACGTCGAGACGCGCGCGTTCACGGCCGGCGAGACGTGGGACCCCGAGTGGGCCGACGTGTACTTCTTCGGCGGCGGCCAGGACCAGGGACAGGACATCGTGGGCGCGGATCTCGCCGGCGCGAACGGCGAGGCCCTGAAGCAGGCTGTCGCGGGCGGCGCGGCGATCTTCGCGGTGTGCGGCGGCTACCAGCTCCTCGGACACGAGTACGTACCTGACGTCGGGCCCGCGATCCCCGGGCTCGGGGTCCTGGATGTGACCACCCGCGCGGGCAAGGTGCGGTTCGTCGGAAACCTGCTCGCCGTGACCGACGACGGCAAGACGCTCATCGGGTTCGAGAATCATTCGGGCTACACGTACCTTGGCCCGGACGCCGAGCCACTCGGCGAGGTGATCGCCGGGCACGGCAACAACGGCCAGGACAAGACCGAGGGCGCGGTGCAGGGGAAGCTCATCGGCTGCTACCTCCACGGCTCGGCGCTGCCGAAGAACCCGTGGCTCGCCGATCAGCTCATCAGCTGGGGTCTGGCGCGGCGCCATGGCGACATCGAGCTCGCGCCGCTCGATGACGCGGAGGAGCACGCCGCCGAGCTGCAGGCGGCCGAGGTCGCGAAGACCCGCACGTAAGCGGTACCCGCGTACCGGACCGCCGTCCCATGCCGCCCGAGCGCTGATCGTCGTGTCATCGCGCCCATGCGACGTGCGGTCCGCGTCTGGTGCGTGGTCACGGCCCTTGCCCTCTCGGTCGTTGGACCAGGCGCGCTCGTCGCCGCCGGAGACGATGGCCCGTCGGGCCCGGCGCCGACGGGCCATCCGACCCGGACCATCCTCCGGCCGACCGAGATCTCGCAGCCCGCGCCACCGAAGCCGAGCGCGAAGGAAGTCATCATCGTCGTCAGCGGCGTCAACAGCTCGGCCCAGGATCCGACGTTCGACGCGCTCCAGGCGGAGCTCTTCGACGATCCGGGGTATGAGGTCCATCGCTTCGGAGCGGATCCGGCCTATCCGTACGACACGCTCGGATCGCTCGATCAAGCCGCCGACGACCTGACCAGAGAGATCCGCGACCTCGGCCTTACCCATCCGGCCGTCCACATCGTTGCCCACTCCATGGGCGGCGACGTCGTCGATCGCGCGCTCGCGAACGGGCTGTCAGCCAAGGACGGCGTCGCCACGTACATCGCGTTGTCGTCGCCGCACAGTGGCTCGGCCTCGCTCGCCGCGGCCGAACCGGTGCTCGCAGCGGCCGGCGACACCGCACTCGAGCTGCGAGCGCTGCTCTCGGCGAAGCTCGATGTGGGCAGCGCCGCGGCCCACGATCTCGCGCACGCGCAGCCGGCTCCGCGCGTGTCGGGGATCACCCGGCTGGACCTGCGCATCGCGACCGACCTGGCGGTCACGAGCCGGGATGCGGCGGACCCCGGAGTGGAGTCGCGGACGCTCGTCCCGTTCGACCTCGGCGGGCTCCTGGACGGGCACGGCGCGATCACTCGCGACAGGCGGGCCCTCGATCTGATCATGACCACGATCGCGACGCGAGCGGTCTCACCCGACACGCGGAGCGCTCCAGAGAAGCAGCTCGCCGACCTCGAGTCCCTCGGCGCGCTCGGGCTGTCGGCGACGTTGTGCCTGGTCGGCATCGCTGCGGCGTGCGCGCTGTCGTTCACGCTGCAGCGCTTGCGGCCGATCCGCTGGATCACGCGCCCGCTCGCGGTGGCGCGGCTGCGGGACATTCGGCGAAAGTGATCGGCGCGGAGCGCGGACAGGCCCTGGTCGAGTTCGCGCTCGTGCTCCCGGTGCTGCTGGTCATCGCGCTGGCGATCGCGGAGCTGTCCACCCTCGGCGTCGCGCGGCTCGCGCTCGAGCACGCGGCGGCCGAAGGCGCCCGCACCGCGGCGCTCACGAACGACGACCTGCTCGTGCGCGCGAGCGTCTCGGCGGCGGCCGCTCCGCTCGACGGCGGCCAGGTGGATGTCGTGATCGATCCGCCACAAGCGCAGCGCGGCTCCGATCCGCGCGGCACGCTCATCCATGTGCGGCTGCGCTACGCGGTCGTCGCCCCGCTGTCGTTCATCGGTCTGCCGAGCCTGGTCGTGCGCGGGGAGGCCGCCCGGTTGATGGAGTGGACGCCGTGAACGGCGACCGAGGACAGGCTCTCGTTCTCGCCGTCCTCGCGCTCGGACTCGCCGCCGCGACGATCGTCGGCCTGCAGGCGGCCCAGGAGCGCATCTTCCACGACGCGCATGAGCGCCGTGCCGGGGAGGCCGCCGTCGAGGCCGCGGGTGCCGCCCTCGCCGACGCGCAAATCGGCTTCACGGGATCGCTCACGGACTTCGCAGCTGATCCACTCGTGGCCGAACGAGCACGTGCAGCCGCGGATCAGCTCTCCGCGCTGAACGACGGCGCAGCGGTGCGCGACCTCTCGATCACGGCGGACGCCCGCGAGATCGAGGTCGGACTGTCGGTCGGCGTCCATCGTCAGCGGGCCGCGGTCGAGACGACGTGCTGCCGTCCCTGACCGCGGTCGCGCGGCGCAGGCCGCCGCGCCGCACCATCCTCGGCGCGGTCGGTGGACTGCTCGTGGCCGCTTCGCTGATCGCGTCGCTGCGCGCGCAGCCGGCAGCCGTCGGTGCGGTGGCCGGGACGATCGCCGATTCGCTGGCACCTGGCACGTGGGCCATTTCGATCCCGAGCAGCTGGTTCGCAGCACCGATCGTCGGACTGCGCGCCGGTGATCGGCTCGACATCCTCGCGCTCCGGCCGGGAGAGAAGGCGACCGCGACCGCCGTCGCGTTCGATCTCGTCGTGGTCTCTGCCGACGATCGGGCGGTGATCGTCGGCACGGGCGCCGACGATGCGACCGCACTCGGTATCGCCCGCGCGAGCGGCCTCCTGCTCGTCCCGCTGCTCCGCTCGACGCATTGACCGCGGTCGCGATCTGCGGCGGAGCGGAGCTGCGGACCGCGTGCGAGGTCCTCGGTCTCGAGGACACCGGCTCGCGGCCGCGCCTCGTGCTCGTCGACCTCCGCGTCGCGGACGCCGCGCGCGCAGCGGCCGCCTTCGAGGCGCAGATCCCGCGCGTCGTCATCGGCACGCCGGACCAGACCGGACTGCTCGCCGCGCTTGGCGACGATCGCGTGCTCGTCGCAAGCTCAACGGACCCGGCCGTGCTTGGCCCGCTGGTCGTACGAGCGCTGCCTCGTGTCGTGCGTGACCGGACTCGGGTGGTCACGGTGACCGCCGCGCGCGGCGGCACTGGTCGGACGCTCTGCGCGGCCAACCTCGCGCGCCGGCTCGCCCGCGATCGGACGGTGATGGCGATCGACGCCACGGGCAGCGGCGCGCTCGGGTGGTGGCTCG
>DATCOR010000175.1:0-9476 GCA_036564585.1 Candidatus Limnocylindria bacterium
GATAGGCATGGACCCGGGCGACCGGACGCAGTCTCGCGGCGAAGCACCGGGCGGCGCTGGACGCGCTCGCGAGCTCGCGGGATGGCAGCGCCGCCCTCGATCTGCCCGGCGGCCGGGCGGTTCGCGAATACGCGGTCCTGCGCATCGAGACCGGTTCGGCGGATCCGAGCGAGCCCGCCGCACCCGTGCCGCTGGTGGCCGACCGGCCGGTCCGCTGGGGCGGTTGGACGTTCACACTCGCTTCACATGGCGCCGGTACCTTCAGCTCTCCGGCCCCGGCCGTCGGGACGCTCGTCGTCCGGTCGCGCCGCCCCGGAGATCGGCTGGCCGGTCGGCTTCGTATCAAGGTCCAAGACCTCTTCACCGACGCGAAGGTCCCGGTCCGCGCTCGGGCGACCCATCCGCTCGTCGCGACCGCATCTGGCGCGGTCTGGTGGGTGGTCGGCCTGAGACATGCCGATGGAGCGGCCGATCCGGGCCGGTGGATCGTCGCGACGCCGCCCCCGGCACAGATCGAAGCATTGCGGCGTTACACGGGTAACATCGATAGCGGAGACCGCCACACGGCGGATGAGATGAGAGGACACCGAAACGAACTTCGATAACCGCATCTTCAAGAACGGGATCCTGACCCTTCTGTTGGTCCTCATGGGCGTGGCGCTCCTCTACGCCTACAAGGCCCAGAGCCCCTCCGCGTCCATCGCCTCGTACGACAAAGCGATCACCGAGATCCGCAGCGGTCAGGTCCAGTCAGTCACGATCAGCGGCGATACCGCAACGGTCGTCAAGGCCGATAAGAGCAACGAGACCGTGAACATCGGCACGAACGACGGGGGCGCGTTCCAGAAGGTCGTCGTCGACTACAACGCGACGCAGCCGTCGAGCAGCCAGGTGCAGATCAACATCGCGAGGGACTCCCCGACCTTCGGCATCATCGGCTCCGTTCTGCTGAGCCTGTTGCCGGTCCTGCTGATCGGTGGCTTCTTCGTCTACATGATGCGGCAGGCCCAGGGCACGAATAACCAGGCGCTGTCGTTCGGCAAGTCGCGCGCGCGCATGTTCGTCGGCAACAAGCCGACGGTCACGTTCGACGACGTCGCGGGCGTGGACGAGGCGAAGCAGGAGCTCACCGAGGTGGTCGAGTTCCTCAAGTACCCCGAAAAGTTCTCGACGTTGGGCGCGCGGATCCCGCGCGGCGTGCTCCTCGTCGGCCCACCTGGCACCGGTAAGACGATGCTCGCGCGCGCGGTCGCGGGCGAGGCGGGCGTGCCGTTCTTCTCGATCTCAGGCTCCGAGTTCGTCGAGATGTTCGTCGGCGTCGGTGCGTCGCGGGTGCGCGACCTGTTCGACCAGGCCAAGCGCAACGCGCCGTGCATCGTGTTCATCGACGAGATCGATGCCGTCGGCCGCCAGCGTGGGGCCGGCCTCGGTGGCTCGCACGACGAGCGCGAGCAGACCCTCAACCAGATCCTCGTCGAGATGGACGGCTTCGACACCGGGACGAACGTCATCGTCCTCGCGTCGACGAACCGTCCGGATGTCCTCGACCCAGCCCTCCTGCGGCCAGGCCGCTTCGACCGTCAGGTCGTCCTCGACCGGCCGGACATCAAGGGCCGCAAGGGCATCCTCGACGTGCACGTGCGCGGCAAGCCGCTCGACAAGACCGTCGACCTCCTCCGCATCGCGCAGATCTCGCCGGGCTTCTCCGGCGCCGACCTCGCGAACGTCGTAAACGAGGCCGCGATCCTCGCCGCACGCCGGAACCGCAAGGTCATCACCCAGATCGACTTCGAGGAGGCCCTCGAGAAGGTCTCGCTCGGACCCGAACGGCGCTCGCGCGTCATCTCCGAGAAGGAGAAGAACATCGTTGCCTACCACGAGGCCGGCCACGCCCTCTGCTTCAAGCTGCTCTCGAACACGAACCCGGTCCACAAGATCTCGGTCGTGTCGCGTGGCATGGCGATGGGTGTCACCTGGTCGCTCCCGCAGGAGGATCGCTACTTCCGGACGAAGCGGGAGTTCGAGGACGACATCGCGGCGGCGCTCGGCGGCTGGACCGCGGAGCAGCTCCACCTTGGCGGAGACGTCACTACGGGCGCGTCGAACGACATCGAGAAGGCCACCGAGATGGCGCGGCACATGGTCACGAAGTACGGGATGAGCGAGAAGCTCGGTCCCCTGCAGTACGGGAAGACGGACGAGCTCATCTTCCTCGGGCGCCAGATCCAGGAAGAGAAGAACTACTCCGAGGAGACCTCAAAGCTCATCGACAGCGAGGTCCACGAGATCGTGGATCGCGCCCGCCGCCGGGCCTACGAGCTGCTCACCCAGCACCGCAGCGTGCTCGACGCGGTGGTCGCCAAGCTCATCGAGCAGGAGACGCTCAGCTCCGACGAGTTCAATAATCTCGTCGACGGTCACCTCGGCCAGCTGCCCGTGGCCGCATCCACTTCCGGCGGCGGAACGACCCCGCCGAGCGGCGCCCCCGCCGCCGGCGCTCCCGAAGCAAAGCGTCGCCAGGGACCGGAAACAGGGAAGGGACCCGCTCCAGCACCAACGCCGGCGTAGCCGTGCGTTAGCGGCCGGCGGCATTCCGCTCGGCTCGCTGGTCACGTGCGTCCGAGACGGTGCCGCGCCCCTGCCGGACCAGTCTTCGCTCGCGGAACGCCGCCGGCCGCCATCCCCGCCCGTCGAACGTTGCGGATCCGCGGGGTGCCCGCCGGCCGCTACCGCACGCGGCCGCTACCGCACGCGGGTGCAACGGGTGCCGATACACAGTCGCAACAAAGCGAACAACCGAGGGCATAACGGTCGGCACGCGAAGTGCTTAGAGCGGGTACGTGAGCACCATCGTGTACGAGATCAAGTCCACCGTCGAGCGCGACGAGCGCCTGCGGACGGCGATCCTCGCCGCCTTCACCCTCGTGCTGGCGGTCGCCTTCATGGTGCTTCTCATCTCCGACCAGGTGCAGGCCGCCGCTCTCTAAGCGCCCGCCCTAGCCTGGTCTGTGCGGCTGTTCGTCGCGGTCCACCTCCCAACCGAGCTCACCGACCGCGCGGCCGCGGTTCTTCCGGCAGCCCTGCCGGCCCTCAAACGCGTCCGGCCCGAGTTGATGCACGTCACCCTCGCGTTCCTCGGCTGGACCCCCGACGACCGGCTGGAGGCGGTCAACGAGGCCGCCAGGGCCGCGGCAGCCGGCCACCGCGCCTTCGATCTCACGCTGTCCGGCGCCGGCCGGTTCCCCGCGGCCGGCCGCCCGCGGGTCGTCTGGCTCGGGATCGGGGAGGGAGCCGACGCGCTCGCCAGCCTTGCCGGCTCCGTCACGGCTTAGCTGCGCGACCGCCAGCTCTCCTTCGACGACCGGCCGTTCGCGCCGCACCTGACGCTCGCGCGCGTGCGCGACGAGGCGTCGGGTCCGGAGGCGCGGACGGTGGCCGCGGTGGTCGACGCCCTCGCCGTCCCCGACCTTGGGGCCCACATCGAGACGATCGCGGTGGTCGAGAGCGTGCTGTCGCCGAAAGGTCCGCGCTACACGAGCCGCCTCGAGGTACCGCTCGGCTAACGTCCGCTCAGGGCTGGCGGGCAGCTCGCTTCGGCGCCGTCAGCAGGATCCGCTCACGTGGCCGGCGCCACGCCGGTGGCGCGACGGCGTTGCGCTTCCGGAAGTTGTCGTAGGCGTAGGTGTCGCACAGCACCTCGGCGGACGTGCCCCAGCCGTGCGTCAGGTACAGCCACCAGTGGCAGAACTCGTGGAGGTAGAGGAACCGGATCACGTCGCGCCGCGTCCGGAAGGGGACCAGCGGGTAGCCGCGTGAGCCGAGGTCGACCATCTCACGGAATGGCCGGAACGGCTCCGGCACCTGGACCAGCATTTCGCGGCTGTCCCAGAAGGTGAACGCGACCAGATGCGGGCGGCTCCGGTAGCGGAGGGCCTTCACCGTCACCGTATAGCCGGTCGCGGTCGGCAGGCCGCGCAGCACGGCCCGGATCTCGGCGGGCGTGTGCGACGGCAGGTCCGAGCGCACGGCCATCGGCCCGAGCGGGCGACCAGGTCCCTCGTGGATGTTCCGGACGGCCATACCTCGATCGTAGGGAGCAAGCGTCCTGCCCATTTCGCCTCCCAGTTCGGCGCTGGCTTGCCTGGCCTTCTGGAACAGGGCTAGGATGAGAAGAACGTCGTTCGAGCGGGAACGAGTAGCCCGTGCGAGCCGTGTAGCGAACCGGGACAGGTGTAAGCCGGGACGGCGGACGCAGGCGAATGGATCCTGCGAGACGCCGCGGCGAACGAGACGCAAGTAGCCGCGGCCGGTGGCCCGCCGTTATCGCCGGGCGCTGCGTGATCGCGCAGGCTGAGGGCTTGCTTCCAATTCTGGACGCAGCCGAGATCGGGTGGCACCACGACCCTCGTCCCGAGATGGGAGCGAGGGTCTTTGTTTTTCCAAAGACCGAAGGAGCGGCCGTGGCGAGCGCGGTGTCGAGCGTGATCCGGCTGGAGCCGGTCGTGCGGGAGCGCATGGCCGATCTCGAGACGCCGGTGTCGGCGTTCGTGAAGCTGCGTCCGCTCGGCGGGGCCTTCCTTCTGGAGAGCGCCGAGGGCGGCGAGCGAATGGGCCGCTACTCGTTCATCGGCGTTGCGCCGCGCGAGCTGGTCATCTCGCGTGACGGCGATCCGCTCGCGTCGCTTCGGCAGACGATGGCAAGGTACGAGCGGCCCGCGGGCGGGCGCGGCCTGCCGCGCTTCTCCGGAGGCGCGGTCGGCTACGTGGGCTACGAGGCAGCTCGCCATTTCGAACGCATTCCGCAGGCACCGCGCGATCCGCACGGACTGCCCGATGCGGTCTTTGGCATCTACGACACGGTCGTCGCGTTCGATCACTTGCGCCACACGATGCTGCTCATCGCGCACGCGGCCGACGGCGATCGCGCGGCGGCGGAGCGGCGGCTCGACGAGCTCGATGCGGCCCTCGACGCACCGCTCGTTCTTCCGGCGACACCGCGGATCGAGCGGACGGTCAGCGCGAACATGACCCCCGCGGCGTATGAGGATCTCGTCCGGCGGGCGCGGGAGCTCATCGCCGAGGGCGATTGCATCCAGATCGTGCTCGCACAGCGATTCGACATCCGCCCGGCGCCCGAGCCGCTCGCGCTGTATCGGGCGCTTCGGCACGTGAACCCGTCGCCCTACATGTTCCTGCTCGAGACGGTGGGGGCGACGCTCGTCGGCGCGTCGCCCGAGCCGTTCGTTCGCGTCGAGGGCGGCACCGTGGTCATGCATCCGATCGCGGGGACGCGCCGACGCGGCGCCGACGCGGCGGCCGACGCTGCGAACGAGGCAGAGCTCCGCGCCTCGGAGAAGGAGCGCGCCGAGCACGTCATGCTCGTCGACCTGGGACGCAACGACGTCGGTCGCGTCTCGAAGCCGGGCACCGTTCGGGTGCCGGAGCTCATGCGCGTGGACCGCTTCTCCCACGTCATGCACCTGACGTCGGTGGTCGAGGGCACGCTGCGCGACGACGTCGACGCCCTCGGCGCATTTCGGGCGTGCTTCCCGGCGGGGACCGTGTCGGGCGCACCCAAGATCCGGGCGATGGAGCGCATCGCGGAGCTCGAGACCGACCGGCGGGGCACGTACGCCGGCGCGGTCGGCTACCTCGGCTTCGACGGCTCACTGGACACGTGCATCGCCATTCGCACGGCGCTCATCGCCGATGGCGTGTGTCGCATCCAGGCGGGAGCGGGCATCGTCGCCGACTCCGATCCGCGGGCCGAGGAAGCGGAGACGCGCGCGAAAGCCGGTGCCCTGCTTCGCGCGATCGAGCTGATGGACGGTCAGGCGGTCCGGTCGTGACGAAGGTGCTGCTCGTCGACAACTACGACTCGTTCACGTTCAACCTGGCGCAGGCGATGAGCGCGCTCGGCGCGGACGTCACCGTCCTGCGCGCGGACGACCCGTCGCTCGATGCCGCGCTCGAGGCGCAGCCTGACCGCGTCGTCATCTCACCCGGCCCCGGCCGGCCCGAGGCCGCCGGGCACTCGCCGCGGATCGTGCGGGCAGCGCCGGAGCGGGGGATCCCGACGCTCGGCGTCTGTCTCGGCCTGCAGTGCGCCGCGATCGCGTTCGGTGCATCGGTCGTCCGCGCGCCGGAGCCGCGGCACGGCAAGACGTCGGCGGTCCGACATGACGGGCGAGGCGTGTTCGTCGGCATCCCGGACCCGACCGTCGCGACGCGCTATCACTCGTTGATGGTCGACCCGTCGACGCTCCCGTCGTCGCTCGAGGTGAGTGCCCGCAGTGACGATGGGGTCGTCATGGCGCTCCGTCACCGCACGCTGCCGCTCGAGGCCGTGCAGTTCCATCCGGAGTCCGTCCTCTCCGCGGACGGCGTTGCGATGTTGCGCAATTTCGTGGAGGGGCCGCGCTAGTGGACGTCCGGGAGGCGCTCGGGATCGTCGCCGCCGGCCGCACCCTGAGCCGGGCCGAAGCCGAGAGCACGATGGCGAGCGTCATGGCCGGCGAAGCGACGGCCGCGCAGCTCGGCGCGCTGCTCGCGGCGCTCGCCGTGCGCGGAGAGACCGTCGACGAGATCGCCGGTTTCGCGGCGGGCCTGCGCGCGGCAGCCGTGACCGTCACGGTGCCGGACGGTGCGATCGACACGTGCGGCACCGGCGGCGACCGATCGCAGAGCTTCAACATCTCGACGGTTGCGGCGATCGTTGCCGCTGCCGCGGGCGCGCGCGTCGCGAAGCACGGAAATCGCGCCGCGTCGAGCGTCTGCGGCAGCGCAGACGTTCTCGAGGCGCTCGGGGTGAAGATCGATCTCGGCCCCGAGTCGGTCGCCGAATGTGTCAGTGACGTCGGGGTCGGCTTCATGTTCGCGCCGCGCTTCCATCCGGCGCTCCGGCACGCCGGCCCGGTTCGGCGCGAGATCGGGATCCGCACGATCTTCAACGTGCTCGGTCCCCTTGCGAACCCCGCCGGCGTGAAGCGGCAGCTGCTGGGCGTGCCGTCCGCCGCGCTCGGGGAGCGCATGGTCAGCGTGCTGCGCGAGCTCGGCGCGGAGCGCGCGCTCGTCGTGCACAGTGCCGACGGCCTGGACGAGATCAGCCCGAGCGGGCCGACGCGCACGTGGGAGCTCCTCGACGGCTCGATCCGCGAGGGCGAGCTCACGCCCGAGGAGGCGGGGCTGGAGCGGGCGCCTCGCGACTCGGTCCGCGGCGGCGACAGCGCGACGAACGCCGGCATCGCGCGCGCCGTGCTGTCGGGGGCGGCCCGCGACGGTTCGCGGACGGCCGTGCTCCTGAACTCGGGTGCCGCGTGCTACGTCGCGGGGCTCGCCCGCGACGTGCGCGGCGGCGTCGGGCTCGCCGCGCGCGCCATCGAGAGCGGCGCCGCGATGGCGACGCTCGAGGCGTGGGGCGAGCGCAGCCGGGCCCTGGATTGAGGGACTGATGGACTTCCTCGAGACCGTCGTCGCCGAGCGCAGGGCCGACATGCAGGCGGCTCGACGTCACGACGACGTGCCGGCCCGGTCCGGGCGCGTGCGACCGTCATTCGTCGATGCGATCCGCGCGAAGCGGGCCACCGGACGCGTCGCGGTCATCGCCGAAGTGAAGCGCCGCTCACCCGCGCTTGGCGTGCTGTCCGCGGACGCCGACCCGGTGTCCCTCGCGTCGCTGTACGCCCACGCCGGAGCTGCGGCGATCTCGGTGCTCACCGAGCCTCGGCACTGGGGTGGATCGATCGCGGACCTGGCCGCCGTGGCGGCCGCTGTCGACCTTCCCGTGCTGTTCAAGGACATCGTCGTCGACGACCAGCAGCTGCGCGAAGCGGAGGCCGCCGGCGCGTCGGCCGTGCTGCTCATCGCCGAGGCGCTCGATGACGCGACGCTCGCTTCGTTCGTCGAGCGCGCGGCCGCACTGAACCTCGTCGCGCTCGTCGAGGCGCACGAGCATCGCGCGTTCGCGCGCGCGGTGGCCTGCGGCGCCGTGGTCGTCGGCGTGAACGCGCGCAATCTCCGCGTGCCGGCGGAGCTCGACCGCGAGCGGATCGACGCGCTGCACGGGTTCGTTCACGCCGATCAGCTCCTCGTCGCCGAGTCCGGGATCGGGTCGGCCGACGACATCGCGGCGCTGCCTGCGCGCGTCGACGCGGTGCTCGTTGGGACCGCCCTGATGACCGCCGCTGATCCCGGGGCGCTCGTGCGGTCGCTCGCGGCGGTGCGCCGATGAAGGGCCGCTTCGGCGAGTTCGGCGGCCAGTACCTGCCCGAGACGCTGATGCCCGCGGTCGCCGAGCTCGAGGACGCGTACCTCGCCGCCCGTGCGGACGCGGCGTTCGAGGCCGAGCTCGATTCACTCCTGCGCGACTGGGTCGGCCGGCCGACCCCGCTCACCGACGCGACGCGGCTCGCGGCGGCCGTCGGGCTGCGCCGCGTGCTGCTCAAGCGCGAGGACCTCGCGCACACCGGCGCGCACAAGATCAACAGCGCCGTCGGCCAGGCGCTCCTCGCGAAGCGGATGGGGAAGCATCGCGTGGTGGCCGAGACCGGCGCAGGCCAGCACGGCGTCGCATCCGCGGCGGCGTGCGCGCTCCTCGGGCTCGAGTGCATCGTCTACATGGGCACGGAGGACATGCGCCGTCAGGCGCCGAACGTCTTCCGGATGCGGCTGCTCGGTGCTGAGGTCCGCGCCGTAGACAGCGGTACGCGCACCCTGAAGGACGCGGTGAACGAGGCGATCCGCGATTGGGTGACGAACGTCCGCTCCACCTATTACCTGCTCGGCTCGGCCATCGGCCCGCATCCGTACCCGACGATGGTCCGCGACTTCCAGTCCGTCATCGGACGGGAGGCGCGGGCGCAGTCGCTCGACCGACTGGGGAAGCTGCCTGACGTCGTGGTCGCGTGCGTGGGCGGCGGTTCGAACGCCATCGGGATCTTCGCCGCGTTCATCGCCGACCCGGCCGTGCGTCTGCGCGGCGTCGAGGCCGGCGGGCTCGGGATCGCCACCGGCGAGCATGCGGCGTCGATCGTCGGTGGCTCGGTCGGCGTGCTGCACGGGACGCGCACGATGATCCTGCAGACGGACGACGGCCAGATCCGCGGCACGCATTCGATCTCCGCGGGCCTCGACTACCCGGGCGTCGGCCCGGAGCACGCGGAGCTCGCCCGCAGCGGGCGCGCGGAATACGTCGCGCGGACCGACGCCGAGGCGCTCGAGGGCTTCACGCTGCTCTCGCGGACCGAGGGCATCATCCCGGCGCTGGAGCCGGCGCACGCCATCGCCGACCTCGGGCCCATCCGCGAGCTGTACGGGCCCGACCTCGACGTGCTCGTCTGCCTCTCGGGACGTGGGGACAAGGATCTCGAGACGGTCATGGCGGAGCAGAGGTGAGCGTGACGGCGTTGAGCGGTACCGAACGGATCGCCCGCGCGTTCGCGCGCGCGAAGGCCGAGCGACGGCTCGCCGTGGTCATC
>DATCOR010000184.1:0-2826 GCA_036564585.1 Candidatus Limnocylindria bacterium
GGGTGATGCTCGCGCCGCGCTCGGCGAGGATCGCCACCTCGCGCTCGTCGAGGTTCACGCCATGCGCGATGACGCTCCGCTCGTTCACGAGGCCGACGCTGTCGAGGTACGTCGTCGGCGCCTGGCCGGTCGCACCCTCGATGAGCGCGCGCTCGCCGGCGTTCTCGTTGGAGTGCGTGTGGATGAGGAGCTCCAGACGCTTCGTGATGTCACCGACCGCCTCGAGCAGCTCGCGCGTGCACGAGAGCGCGAAACGCGGCGCGTACGCGTAGCCGATGCGGCCATCCCCAGCGCCCTCCCAGGCCATCGCGAGGCGAGCGCTCGCATGGAGCGAGGCCTCGGTCGTCTCACGGAGTCCCTTCGGCACGCCGTCGCCGCCGTCCATCATCGCCTGGCCGAACCGCGCGCGGATGCCCGACCCGACGAGCTCCTCGGCGATGACGTCGCCCCCGTGCGTCGTCCCCATGTCGAGGATCGTCGTCGTGCCGGTCACAAGCAGGTCGAGCAGCCCGAGCCGCGCGGTCGCCCGGAGCGACGCCTCGTCGTGCGCCGCCTCGAGCGGCCAGATGCGGTCGCGCAGCCACTCGAGCAGCGAGAGCTCCTCAGCGAGCCCACGGAAGATCGTCTGCACCAGATGGATATGCGTCTGCACGAGTCCCGGCATGACGTAGCAGCCGCTCGCGTCGATGGTCTCGCCTCCCCCGCGTGACGCGATCCGCTGCCCGTCGATCAAAAGATCGCGGACCACCGGCGCGTCGCCCGGCCGCATCGAGAGGACCGTGCCGCCGGTGATCCTCATGCCGCGCGCTCGGCTGCCACGAAGCGTCCGCCTCCGCCGCGGTCCGCCTCGGGGTACACCGTGCGACCACGCACGAGCGTGCGCACGACGGCGCCGGTGAACCGGCGGCCCGCGTACGGTGTCTGGCCGCTCCGGGTCAGCACCGCGCCCGGCTCGAGCGTCCACTCGCGCTCCGGATCGAACAGCACGATGTCCGCGTCGGCGCCCGCCTTGATGCGGCCTTTCCGCGTGCCCAGACCGAACCGGTCCGCGGGCCTACTCGCGAGCCGCCAGGCGACGAACCCTGCGACCTTGCGCACGTCCATGCCGGTCCCGCGGCGGCGCGCCTCGGTGAAGATGGCCGGCAACAGCGACTGCACGCCGGACACGCCGCCCCACGCTGCGAAGATGTCGGCTTGGCCCTTCTCCTTGTCCGCCGCGAGACAGGGCGAGTGATCGGATGCGACAAGGTCGATGCGCCCGCCGAGCAGCGCCTCCCACAGGGCATCGCGGTTCGCGGCATCACGGATCGGCGGTGCGCATTTGAGGAGCGGGCCGAGCGCAGCGACGTCCGACTCGTCGAACGTGAGGTAATGCGGGCAGGTCTCGACGCTCACGTCCGTGCCCGCCTGACGCGCGAGGCCGATCGCGCCGAGGACGCCGGCGGACGACATGTGCACGATATGCAGCCGCGCGCCTGCCTTCCGTGCGGCCGCGCAGGCGCGCGTGGCGGCCCGGATCTCCGCCACCGCCGGCCGCGACGCGACCCACGCGGACGGATCGCGCCGATCGCTCTGGCGGACCTTCGCGGTGGCGTTCCGGATGACCTCGTCATCCTCGGCGTGGACCGCGACGAGCAGGCCCGCGGATGCCGCCGCGCGCATCGCGGGCTCGAGATCGGCATCGGAGAGCGCGGAGAACTCGGGCACGCCGCTGTCGCAGAGGAAGGACTTCACGCCGACCGCACCGCGATCGGCGAGCTCGCGAAGGGGCGCCGGGTCGGTGCCGACGAGCCCGCCCCACAGCGCGAAGTCCACCAGCGAGGTTCGCTCCGCGACCGTGCGTTTGACGTCGAACGACGCGCCGTCGAGCACCGGCGGCAGCGAGTTCAGCGGCATGTCGATGACCGTCGTGACGCCGCCGGCGGCCGCCGCGCGGCTGCCGCTCGCCCACCCTTCCCACTCGGCGCGTCCGGGGTCGTTGAAATGCACGTGCGCGTCGACGATGCCCGGCATCGCGAAGAGCCCACGAGCGTCGAGCTCCTCGTCGGCCGACGACGCGCCCGGCTCGACGAGCGCGGCCACCCGGCCATCACGGATGAGGATGTCGCGGGCATACGCGCCGTCGGAGATCACGATCGCGCCGCGGATCGCGAGATCCACGCGCTACGCGAGCTCGATCGTGAAGTCTTGCGCGCCTTCCCAGAGCGTCAGCCGCCCGATCTCGGCGAGCTTGTCATTGCCCTCGATCACGGTCGCGAAATGGTTGCCCGCGAGCTGCCCGACCTTGCTCGAGAAGAGCGTCGAGCCGTACGGGAACAGGATCTCGGTCTCCGAGATGCCGCCGGGATAGATGAGCACCTGACCGGGCGCCGGGTGGCTCGTGTGATTCTCGAACGCGAGCCCGCCCGCGTCGCCGACCTTCGTGTCACCCATCGGCACCCAGGTGGACTCGCCGCTCCACTTGCAATGCACGAGCTTGCTCTTGAACGGGAGCATCGAGCGGATCGCGGCAACGGTCTTCGGCGCGAGTTCCTCCTCGAGCTGCGCCCGGAACGTGAACGGTCCGGCGACGATCTTCAACATCTTCACGAGCGGGGCAAGGATAGGGCTAGCATCCGCGGCCATGACGGCCTCGCTCTCGACGCACGTGCTCGACACCGCGATCGGACGTCCGGTCTCCGGCGTGCGCGTGTCGCTGTATCGCGGCACCGAGCTCGTCGCGCGTGGCGACACCGACGGCGATGGCCGGATCACGGAGCTCGGACACGAGCTCGCCGCGGGTTCGTACCGCCTGCTGTTCGCAGTGAAGGGGCCGTTCTTCGAAGA
>DATCOR010000218.1:0-7243 GCA_036564585.1 Candidatus Limnocylindria bacterium
CTGTCGACGAGGCTGAACAGCTTGGTGAGGGCGCTCAACTCGCGGCCGCTAGGTGACCTGCAGCGGCAGCTGCATCCCCGGCGGGTTGAACAGCGCGCCGACCGACTCGCCCTCGTGGATGCGACGGATCGCCTCCGCGAACAGGGGCGCGACGGTGAGGACGCGGAGCTGCGGGAGATTGCGCGCTGACGGCTTCAGGGGGACGGTGTCGGTGACGATGAGCTCCTTGATGCCGGTCTTGCACAGCTTCACGGCCGCATCGTCGGAGAACGTCGGGTGGGTGCAGGAGACGTAGATCTCTTTCACGCCGCGCTGCTGGAGGATCTTGACGGTGTTATCCACCGTCGTGCCGCGGTCGATCTCGTCGTCGATGATGATCGCGCGCTTGCGGTCGATGTCGCCGATCACGGCCACGATCTCGCTCTTGCCGCTGTTGTCCCGATGGGTCTTCTGCATGAAGACGAGCGGGATGCCCAGGACCTCCGCGATCCGCCGGGCGGCGTTCGCGTAGCCGAGGTCCGGCACGACCATGGCGGTGTCGTCGGGCTTCTCCGCGACGATCGGGCGGAGGTATTCGATGATCTGGCCGCGGGCGGAAAGCTCGTCGCCCGGGATGCTGAAGAACCCCTGGATCTGCATCTGATGCATGTCCATGGTGAGGAACCGGTCCGCGCCGGCGACGCTGATGAGGTCGGCGAGGAGCCGCGCGGTGATCGGCACGCGCGGCTGGTCCTTCTTGTCGCTCCGCCCGTAGGCGAACTGGGGCATGACCGCGGTGATGCGACCAGCGGAGGCACGCTTGAACGCGTCGATCATGATCAGGAGCTCCATGATCGCGTCGCTCACCGACGGGCCGACGAGCGACTGGACGATGAACACATCGTGCTCGCGCGCGTTCTCGTTGATCTTCACGAAGATCTCATCGTTCGCGAACTTGAATACCTCGGCCTGCCCGAGCGGGATCTCGAGATGGCGGCAGATGTCACGCGCGAAGGCGGGATGGGCGTTGCCCGTGTAGACGGAAAGACCCCGGAACACGGCTCCCCCTCCTGGCGAGTCTCGAGGAGACTCAAGTGTACCCGCTACCGTTCTGGCCAATGAGCAACGCGCTTGGCCGCCGGCTGCGCTGGATCTCGGTCGTCGCACTGATCGCCGCGTGGTTCGTGGCCCTCGCGCTCGACGTCGGCGGGAACGGCGTGCACCTGCTCCTCGCCGCCGCGGTCGCCGTGCTCCTCTACGAGCTGGTGGCGCTCGACACGCCGTCCTGAGCGCGCCGCCCGTCCAGGAACGGGGCGCCGGCGACGCCGGCCTCGCGGATCATCACCTCGGTGCGATCCAAGGGAGTGAGGGCGAAGTGGCTGTCGGAGCCGACCGAGAACCGCGCGCCGCGGGCGTACGCCCGCTCCAGGAACGCGCGGTGTGGGACCCCGTAGGCCTCGTTGATCTCGATCGCCACCCCGTGCTCGACGCAGAGGGCGATGAACCGCTCCTGCCAGTCGACCGGATACGCGGCCTCCGGATCGCCAAGCGCCGCGAGGGGTGACATCGTCGGATGGCCAACGACGTCGATGCCGGTCTCGAGGATGCCCTCACGCACGAGCGCAAGATGCGTCTCGAGCACGCGCCGCTGGAGCCCTGGGTCGGCGAATCGCGCGGCCTCTGAGTACGGCGGTGCCGTCCGGCCCTTGAGGTGCGCGCCGGCCAGGTCGTAGCCGAGCCGTTTGCGGTCGAGCGTGAGCTCGTGCACCGAGCCGATGACGTAGTCGAGCGCGTCGTGCGTCGACCGCGGGAGCGGCGGCGCCACGCCGAGGTCGTACTCGATGCCGACGCGCAGGCCGAGGCGCGCGGCGTCGTCTACGTAGCGCAGGACATCGTCATCGGTGTGCATCCCGGTCGGCCAGGGGTAGTGGTCGGAGATCCCATGCGGCCGGCCGGTCGCGGCGCTCTTCGCGCGGTCCTCGAGCGATACGGTCCCGTCAGAGCGCTTGGAATGGATGTGGTGGTCGAACAGCCTCACAGACGAGCGAGGGCGGCCGGCGGCAGCTTGCTGACGCTGGCGCACGAGCGATGTCTGTATGTGCGCGGCACCTACTGCTCGGGGTGGCCGGACCACGCGGCGTCGACCATCGTCCAGAGCACCCCTGACACGAGCGTCTGCCCACCGAGCAGCAGCGGGAAACCGGAGTCACGCGCCGCGATGGTGAACTCCCGCACGCCGGGGTGCTCGATCGCGTCGGGCTGGAAGAGATCGGACGAGAAGCGATCGGGCGCGCTTGGTCGCCAGCCGAGATGCGCGAACAGCACGCGCGAGTCGAACAGCATCCCATCGCCGAGCTCGTGCATCCGCGCGAAGAAGTCACGTGGTCCGAGGAGCTCGTAGAGGAACCCGAGCGCGGTCCGCGCGCTGCCCGCGCTGTCGCGGCCCGCCGCCTGCATCCCGCGCTCCTCCGCGAGCATCCGGACGCGCGATGCCGTCTGCGATTCGAGGTACGACCACACCGGCGCACCGACCCGGCCCGCGACGAGCAGCTCACGCTCCGGCGTCGTGACCAGGGTCATGAGGGCATCGACCCGCGGCCCGAGCTCCGGCTCGAACGCTCCCACCGACAGCAGCTCGAGCGGGCAGTGCGGGTGGCGCAGGAGCACCGTCGCGTCGGGTGGCGTATCGACGTCTAGGAGCGTCGCGGCGGACCGCGGCAGCTGCCGCGACGGGAGCCCCGCCTGGAGATGGAGCAGCCGCGGCAGCGGGTTATCCGTCGCGGGCAGGGCGATGGCATCGAGCGCGCTCGTCGGCGTGAGCGCGACGAGATCCGCGGAGTAGTAGTTGTTCGACAGCACGAGGGCGGGAGCGCGCTCGAGCTCGTCGCGGAGGGATCGCAGGTCCCCCGCGGTCAGCAGGGCACCGGCGCCCGCCCCGATCGCGCACACCCGATCGATCCGCCGCTCGTTCACGACCCGCTTGAGCTCCGCGCCGAAATGGAACGGCTCGGTGCGGGGAGCGATGGTCTCCGCGCCCGCGTCGCCGAACGCGCGTGCGCCGGCCGGGTCCGCGGTGACGGCGATGAGCGGCGCGAAACCGGCCGCCGCAGCCCGGCGGAGTGTGCCGCTGCCGATCGCGATCCGGATGCGGTCGAGCTGCGCCTCGACGGCGCTTTCGCCGCCCGGACCGAAGAACAGCAGGAACGCGGTGGAGGTCACCTCGCCGACGATAGGCGCCGCGGCCAGAGCCCCTCGAGCCGCAGGAGCAGGGCGATCACCAGCAGTGAGAGCGCGAGCCCGATCGCGGCCCGCACGCCGCCGCTCGGCAGCGCACGCAGCACCGCGAGCCACTGTGGATCGCTCCAATCGAGCAGCTTCTCGGGATGGAAGTTCACGTTCACCGGATCGGTGTCCCACTTCTGGTCGTAGACCAGCGCCGCCGCGTTGAACAGCAGGAGCGACCACCCTGCGCCGACCCAGAAGAGCCGGCGCCACAGCGCGCGATCGAGTAGCCCGCGGCCGATCCCCCACGCGAGCGCGGCGAAGAGGATCGGGGCGAGGTCGTCGAGGAACCGGGGGCCGAACACACGCCCGCCCCACCATTCCGTGTACGTCGCGTAGAGCACGAGCGTGGCGAAGGCCGCGATGCCGAACCCGCGCAGGCGCATGGCGACCTCACCGCGCGCGCGCCACGCGATCACGAGCGCGGCGATCGCGAACAACAGGTACGGCGCGTAGACGAACAGGCCGCGGCTCGGCGAGAGCAGCAGCCCGTAGAGGCCCGCTGGGATCGGCGTGTCGAACGGCTTGCTCCCGTAGCCCTGCTCGAACGGGTTGCCGAACGCGGCCGCGTTGTAGGCGAGGAGCGGGATGATCCCGATGCCGAAGCCGGCCACCGATCGCAGGAAGGTGCGACGGGACACGATGCCGGCCAACGCGATCGCGGCGGTCTGGCGCGCGACCGTGCCGAAGCCGAGCGCCAGGCCCGCGATGAAGGCGCGGCTTCGGCTCAGCGGCCGCTCGTCCAGCACGAGCCAGAGCGCGGCCGCGACGGCGAGATGCACGCCGGCGTGCTGCCAGAGGGCCTGCGACGCGACGGTCCGCACGCTCGTGGCGAGGAAGTAGAGCAGCGCGAGCCCGACGGACCAGCGCGCGGAGGTGAAGCGACGGAACACCGACCACAGGAAGAGGACGGCGATCGCCTCGATGATCGCCGCGGCCAGATGCCCGAGGAGCAGCAACGCGGTCGCATCGGACGGCGCTACGCCCGCGAGCACCGCGGGTACGAGCACCGGCAGCGCGAGGATCGCGACGCCCGGCGGGAAGATCGAGCAGACGTGCCCGCCTGGTCGCGGCGGCGGCGGACCGCCCGCGCTGCGCGGCGATGTCGTCTTGATGAAGAGCTGAACGTTTGGAAGCGGCTCGCCGCAGTCGCGGAAGAAGTAGGCGTTGCGGTCGATCCGGTCGGGCCGCTCCGCCGCCCCGGACTCGCTCGCGAATTCGTCGTAGTCGACATTGCCGCTCTGCACGAGCGTCCACGCGAACAGCGTGTTCGGCAGCACGTCAGGCGACCAGATGAGGTTGAGGTTCGCGAACGACAGCAGCACCAGCAGCGCGCCGCGCACGATCCACAACCTCATTCTTGGATGACCGTCTCGGACCGTCGGCATGCGCCTCCGGTCCTCGCCGGATGCTCAGGGCTGGTGGGACTCGCTCGTCGCGGCAAAGCCGCTCCTCGCTCGTTCTTCATTCTTCGAACGCCACCACGTAGGCGCGCACGCCGCGAGCACCGCACGCGCGAGCCGCGGCCGCCGCGTCGAGCAGCGTGGCTCCGGTCGTCGCGACATCGTCGATGAGGGCGGCGTGCAGGCGGCGCAGTGATCCCGCGACCCCGGCGAATGCTCCGTGCACGTTCGCGCGACGCTCCACCTGACCGAGGGTGGCCTGTGCCGGACCGGCGCGCAGCCGGTGGACCGCGGATAGGAGCGGGATGCCCACGAGCGCTGCGGCGACAGCGCCAAGCCCGGTCGCCTGGTCGTACCCGCGTTCCCGCTCGCGGCGCGGATGCGCCCGGACCGGCACGAGCGCGTCGATCCGCACACCCAGGGCGAGATCCGCGGCGATCCGGCCGGCGATGAGTGCGCCGAGCTCGGCCGCGAGCCCCGGCTCGTTGCCGTACTTGAGCCGGTGGATCGCTTCCCGGAGCGGCCCCTCGTGCGCGCCGGCCGCAGTCAGGACCAGCGCGTCCATCCGCCGGACGATCGGGTCGGATCCGTCGCGGCAGGCGACGCAGTACCAGCTTCCGGGACCGCCGCAGCCCGCGCAGCGCGGCGGAACGAGCACGTCGCGCAGGGCGGCGAGCCCGCTAGCGGCCATCTTCGAAGACGAGGTCGTCGCCGGCTTGCGTGCCGCTCTCGGCGATCGTCCCGGCGCGCAGCTCGACGACCTCCTTCGCGCCACGCGCGGCGACGGCGAGCACCCACGGCCGCAGATCGGGCACGGCTCGCACGACCCGCCCGGCCCGATCGAGGAATACGACGTCGATCGGGAACCGCATGAACAGCATGGTGATGCTCGACGTCTTGGTGATGCGGAGGGCCTCGCCGTCCGCCAGCCGGCTGTGCAGAAGCAGGCCGATGCCTCGGGTGAGCAGGTTGTTGGCGGTGCGGCAGTCGGTCGCGAGAATGGTGCCCCGCGTGCGGTTGCGGAGCCGCGCGGTGCTAGAAGCTACCGCAGCTGCTCAGCGCCGACAGCGCAGCAGGCGCGAGGATGACGATGAACAGCGACGGGAAGATGCAGCCGATGGTCGGCAGCATGATGAGGATCGGGGCCTTCGCGGCCTTCTCCTCGGCTCGCTGCCGGCGCTCCTGGCGCATCTGCTCGGACTGGATCCGCAGCACCTTCGACATCGACACACCGAGCTGGTCGGCCTGGATGATCGCGGAGATGAAGTTCGTGAGCTCCTTCTGCTCGACCCGGTCGGTGATGCCGCGAAGCGCTTCTTGCCGCGACTTCCCGACCCGCTGCTCGCCAGCCGCGCGCTTGAACTCCTCGGAGAGGGGGCCCTTCAGCTTCTCGGTGACCTTCACGAGCGCCGCGTCGAAGCCGAGGCCGGCCTCCACGGAGATCGTCAGGAGGTCGAGTGCATCCGGAAGCGTCTCGAGGATCTTCGTCCCGCGGCCACTGGCCCGGTTGCCGAGGTAGAAGTCGGGGGCCATGAATCCGACGATGAGCCCGCCGGCCGTGCCGGCGAGGGTCTGCGTCGAGTCGCTGGTCAGCAGGTTCACGACCGCGGACACCGCGATGGCACCGACGATGGCGGCGAAGGCCTTCACGCCGAGGAAGAACTCGGCGCTGGTCTGCTCCATGCCGGCGCGCTTCAGCTTGAGCGGCAGTGCCTTCATCGTGTTGGCCGGGTAGAAGCGGGCCATAAGGCTGGCGAGCCCGCGGATGATCGGCTTGAGGGTGCGGTCGGACAGCGGGCGCTGGAGCTCGAGCTCTTCGAGGCTCCGCGGGCGCACGGCGATCTGCTGGAGGCGGGCCTGGACGGGATCGAGGGTCGAGCCCATCTGGGTACCGAGGATCGCCACGATGATCCCGACGGTGACGAGGATCGGGAGGACGATCTCCATCGTCTAGACCTTGATGTCCGTGATCTTGCGGATCGCGAGGAAGCCGATGGTCATCATCACGGCGCCCACGCCGATGAGGATGCGGCCGATGGTCTCGGTGAACAGCGGCGCCATGAACGCCGGGTTGATGGCGTTGAGCGCCACGCCCAGGCCGATCGGCAGGAAGGCCACGAGGTAGCCGGACACGCGGCCCTGCGCGGTGAGGGTGTTGATGTCGCCCTTGATGCGCACGCGCTCGCGGATGGTGAACGCGATCGTGTCGAGGATCTCGGCGAGGTTCCCACCGACCTGCTGCTGGATGCCGATCGCGGTGACCATGAGGTCGAGGTCATCGCTCTTGATCCGGCGCACGAGGTTGTGGAGGGCCTCCTCCATGCCGAGGCCGAGGTTGACCTCACGCACGACGCGGCCCATCTCCTCGCTCATCGGCGGGCCGCCTTCGCGCGAGACGAGCTCGATCGACTGGAGGAAGCTCGAGCCGGCCCGCAGCGAGTTCGAGAGCAGGGTGATCGTGTCGGGAAGCTGCTTGTTGAAGGCGTTGAGCCGCCCGCTGATCCGCCGGCCGACCCAGAACCGCGGCAGCATGTAGCCGACGAGGAACCCGACGATGCCGGAGAGGGGGTCGCGGAAGA
>DATCOR010000221.1:0-11735 GCA_036564585.1 Candidatus Limnocylindria bacterium
GAATACGCCAGAGCCTGAATACGACTTTCCGCCGCTGACCGAGGCGGACCTGCCGCTGATCCGCCGCTGGCTCCTCGAGCCTCACGTCAGCCGGTGGTGGGCCGATCCGCCGCGCGACGCGTATCCAGAGGACGAGCTCGACAAGTACCGGCAGCGCGTCCGCGGCGAAGGCGATCCGACGGAGATCTTCTTCATCCGCCATCGAGGACATTCGATCGGCTTCATCCAGAGCTACCGGATCGACGACTACGACGAGTATGGGCAGGCGCTCGCGCTCGATACGCCGAGCGCCGGGATCGACCTCTTCATCGGCGAGCCCGCGGAGATCGGGAAGGGCCACGGTCCCCGGCTGATCCGCGCGTTCCTCCGCGACGTCGTCTTCGCGCGCTACGACGTCGCGGAATGCGTGATCGGTCCATCGGTGAAGAACACGAGCGCGATCCGGGCGTACGAGAAAGCCGGCTTCCGGTTCTTCCGCGATGCCCAGGTGCCCGACGAGCCCGACCCCGAGCACCTGATGCGGATCCGCCGCGACGAGGTCACCTTACCGTGATGACGACCTTCGCCCGCGCCTTGCCCGTACCGACGTAGCGGACGGCTTCGGCCCCCTCGCTCAACGGGTACTCGCGATCGATGATCGGCATCAGCTTTCCGGCCTCGACCATCTCCTTGAGGGCGACGAGGTCCTCGTTGGTGACCGACGCCATGTGCAGGACGAGCCACTTGCTGCCCAGGCGCGTCCGCAACATGCTCGCGCCCAGGCGGGCAAAGACCGCGAACCAGCTCTTCTTGGCCGCGCCGATCAGGACGATCCGCCCATTCGGGGCCAGCAGCCGTCGCATGTCGGCGAACGAACGGTCCCCGGCCACGTCGGCCACGACTTCGTACCGCTCCGGACGCCGGGTGAAGTCCTCCGCGCTGTAGTCGATGAGCAGGTCCGGGTTCATCGAGCGGACGAGCTCGAGGTTGTGCGTGCTCGTCACGGCCGTGACGCGCGCCCCGAGCGCTTTGGCGATCTGCACCGCGAACGTACCGACGCCGCCGCCGGCTCCGTAGACGAGGACTCGCTGTCCCGCCTTGAGCTGGCCCTTGTCGCGCAGGCCCTGTAGGGCCGTGACGGCCGCGACGCCGAAGCAGGCCGCCTGCGCGAACGAGAGCTGCGCGGGCTTCGTCACCAGGACCTGCTCAGTCGAGGTCGCGTACTCGGCGAACGTGGACCGGCCGGTACCGAATACGACGTCGCCCGGTCGTAGGCGCGTCACGTTCTTGCCGACCGCCTCGATCTCACCGGCGACATCGACGCCTCGCACGGGGATGTTCTTTTGGCGCATCAGCGCGCCGACGATCGTGAGGATCCGCCCGCCGTGCACGTTGTGCCAGTCGAGCGCGTTCACGGAGGCGGCGCGAACTCGAATGAGCACGCGGTCGTCCGTTATGGCCGGCCGCTCGATGTCGCGCAGGTGAAGGACGTCAGCGGAGCCCGTGCCTTCTTGCACGAGCGCCTTCATCGTCGTCCCGGTCTGCTGTGTCGCCATATCGGCTACCACGGTCGTTCTCCTTCGCGCCTTGAGCACAGCCTGGTCCCGCGGTGTGAAGACGGTATGAACGCCTGACGCAGCTCCCGCGGCCTTTCCGCCGCTCAGAGCAGACCCATCAGCTTCCAGGCCGGCACGCTCGCGGCGATCGCGACGAACCGGACGGCCGTCAGTGCCAGACCGATGCGCGTGCCCTGCCGGTCATCGAACGCTTCGCCGGCGGTCGCCTCGCGCGCGACCAGGTACTCGAGCCCCTGGTACGGCAGGATCCAGATGTTCGCGGCGAGCAGCACCACGAGGCCGGCCAGCCACGGCGAGATCCCGAGCTGCGGCGCGGCCGGGACGACCGCGAGCGCGAGCAGGAGCATCGTGGGCCGGCTCGGCAGGACGAAGCGCAAGAGGATCGTCGCGGCCGCGATCGCGATGAGCACGATGCCCGGATCGCCAAGGGCCGCGGTGCGCTCGACGAGGCCGGCCGCGATCCACGTGTCGACGTGGGTCGCCTGCATGACGTTGCCGGAGCCGAGGAGAGCGCCGAACAGCATGAGGAAGCCCCAGTCGATCCCGGCACGGAAGCGCTCGCGATCGAGTGCGCCCGCGGTGACGATCACGAGCGCGAGCAACGCGAGCCACGCCGGCTCGATGTTGAGGATCGGCTGGGCGATGAGGCCGGCAAGCAGCAGGCCCGCGGCGCCCATCGCGATGCGCTCGCCGCGGGACAACGGACCGAGGATGCGCTGCTGCCGCCGGGTCGCGTCCTGGATCCGCGCCGCAGCGTGCTCGGGTCGGAAGAGCACGAGCAGCGCCACGGTCGCGCCGGCGAGACAGAGGACGCCGACCGGCGCGGCTGCGCCGAGCCAGCCGATCCAGGAGAAGCGCGCGCGATCGGCGGGGGAGAGCAGCTGCACGACGAAGAAGTTCGTCGCGAGCCCGGTCAGGAAGATGCTCGAGAAGTACCAGTAGCCCACTAGACCCGCGAAGGCGAGCCGCGCGCTGCCGTTGCTCCGCGGCGCGTAGCCGAGCGACTGTCCGATCTCGCTCGCGACGGGCATGATCGCCGCGACGCGCGCGACCGACAGCGGCACGAGCGGCGTGATGATGACCCCACCGAAGAGCAGCGCGAACAGTTGGCCGGTCGCGGTCGCCGGGAACACCCGCAGCAGCAACAGCGCGATGCGGAACAGCAGGCCGGTCCGGGCCATCGCCGCCGCGAGTGCCAGCGCGCCGAGCGCCAGCAGCCACGATGAGCTCGCGAAGCCGCTGAACGCGGCGGCCAGCGTGACCAAGCCGGTGGCGCCCCAGGCCGCCGCGAGCGCGAGCGCGACGGCGAAATCGGGCACGGGCTCGGTGAGCCAGGCGATGGCCGCGCCGAGGAGCAGCAGCACGACGCGCCACCCCGCCGTCTCGAGCCCGCTCGGCGGCGCGACGTTCCAGAGCGCCAGCGGCAGCGCGATCGCCGCGAGCGCGCCGACGACACGAGTCGCGCGTCGAGACGGCGGCCGGTCCTCGCGCGCCCGCTCCTCCGGGCGCCGCTCGGGCTCAGGCGCTCCGACGTATTCGCGTGAGCGTCGATCGACCGCGTCGGCGAGCGCGGCCGCGACGGCCAGGGCGATCTGCGGCCGATCCTTGACGAGCGACTCGAATCGCGCGCGCGGCAGGCGCCACGCGACGACCTCGGTGAGCGCGCGCGAGGTGGCGGTGCGGCGGGCGAGCAGCAGTCCGAGCTCGCCGAAGTGCGTCGGAGCGCTCACTTCGCGAAGTGACATCTCGCCGTCCGGCGAGGCGACCGTGATCGCGACGTGGCCTCGTTCGAGGAGGAAGAGCGCGTCGGCCTCGGTGCCCTCATGCGCGATGACCTCGCCCGGGCCTGCCCGGATCTCCTCCAGCGCGCCGAGCAGGCGCGCGAGATCGACGCGATCGAGGCCTCTGAAGAACGGGACCCCGCGCAGCAGGTCGGCGACCGGATCGGCGTCGAGCGCGCTCACCCGCGGCAGTATCGGCCGTGGAGCAGACTCGGTGCGATGCGGATCCTCCTGACCGGCTTCGAGCCGTTCGCCGGCCGCGGCGTCAATCCATCGTGGGACGCCGCGCAGCAGCTTCAGGGCGTGGATGCCGGCCCGGCCCGGATCGACGTCCTGCGCGTGCCGGTGGTCTGGCGCGAGTCGGTCGCGACGATCGTCCGCGAGCTCGATCGCGAGCCGGCGGACGGACTCGTGATCGGCGGGCTGTCCTTCGGCCGGCCGGCGATCAGCGTCGAAGCGATCGCGCACGCGATCGGCGACGTCCCGTGGCAGGCGGACAACGCCGACCGCGCGCTGACCGCGGAGCGATCCGATGGCGACGACGCGGGGCCTGACGCATTGCTGGCGACGGCTCCAGTGCGCGCGATCGCGCAGGCGATCAACGCCGCGGGGATCCCGGCACACGTCTCGTGGGACGGCGGCGCGTACGTGAGCAACGCGACGCTGTACGGCGCGCTCCGTCACGCCAAGGATCGCGGCCTCGAGCTGCCGACGACGTACCTGCATGTTCCCGGCACGCCCGAGATGACGACGGGGACCGCGACGCCATCCTTGCAACTCGCGCTCATCGTGACGGCGTTCCGCGTCGCGTGCGAGGTGATCGCGACGCATGACGGGCCCGACGCGCCGCTGCGCCGCTGGCCGAGCGCGATGGCGCCGCTACCGCGCTAGGAAGGCATTGATCGCGGCCGCGACCTCGTCGGCGGCGTCGGCGATCACGTTGTGCTTCGCCCGGACGGACCTCAGCTCGAGGAAGTCGGCGAGCTCGTACTTGTAGCCGTCGCGCTGCTTCTGGGTCACCAGCGCTGACTCCGATCCGACGATCAGCAGCGTCGGGAGCCGCAGCGACTCGAACCGCGGAGGGGGCGTCGCGAGCTCGCTGTAGATCGTGATCGCCGCCGGCCGGGAGAACGGCAACCGGACCCGTCCGTCGCTTCCCTCGACGAGACCCTCGGACCAGAGCTCCCAGTGCTCGCGCGGCGCATAGGGCGCCGCACCCAAGTGCAGCCGGCTCTCGATCGCCTCCGCGGGATCGGCCCACGACGTGTCGAGCAGCAGCTCGTTCGTCCGCGCGAGGACGCTCTCGTCGGTCATCTGGATCGCAGGGTCAAGAAGGATGAGCTTCTCGACGCGCGATCGGTCGGCGGCGACGAGCTCCATCGCGAGCCGGCCGCCGAAGCTGAAGCCGATGAACGGGGCTCGCGCGATCCCCAGCGCGTCGAGCGTCTCACGTACGTCGCGCAAGTGCATCGACAGATCCCACGGTGGGTCCGCCCGCGAGCCTCCGTGGCCGCGCAGGTCCGGAGCCACGAGCCGGAAGCTCGGAAGACGGTGAGCCAGTCGACGGAAGACCGTGGCCGCTCCGGTGACGCCATGCAGCGCGACGATCGTCCGACCGGCGCCGGGACCGAACTCGTGCACGTGAAGCCGCACGTGGGCCATCATGGGCCAACGCCGCAGGGCGAGGGGGTGACGCATGGGGCTGCTCGACGGGAAGAGGGCCATCGTGATGGGCGTGGGCAACCAGCGCAGCATCGCCTGGGGCATCGCGACCGCGTTCCAGCGCGAGGGCGCCGAGCTCGCGTTCAGCTACGCGACCGAGCGGCTGCGCGAGAACGTCGAAAAGCTCGTCGTCACGCTCCCCGGGCACGAGCGGATGCCCATCCTGCCCTGCGACGTCGGCAAGCAGGAGGAGATCGACGCGTTCTTCGCGAAGGTCGGCGAGACGTGGGGGAAGGCGGACATCCTGGTCCACTCGATCGCGTTCGCCGCGGTCGAGGACCTGCGCGGCCGGTTCCACGAGATCTCCCGCGACGGTCTCAAGCTCGCGATCGAGGTGAGCGCGTTCTCCCTCATCGCGCTGACGCGTGCCGCCCTCCCGCTGTTCGAGAAGGCCGGGGGCGGCTCGGTCATGTCGCTCACGTACAACGCGGTCGATCGCGTCGTGCCGAGCTACAACTCGATGGCCATGGCGAAGGCCGTGCTCGAGTCGGCCACGCGCTACCTCGCCGCGGATCTCGGCCCGCAGAACGTCCGGGTGAACGCGATCTCAGCCGGGCCGCTGAAGACGCTCGCGGGCAGCGCGGTCAAGGGCATCAGCAGCGCGCGTGACCTCATGGAGGAGAAGGCCCCACTGCGTCGCAACATCACCCAGGACGAGGTGGGAAACGTCGCGGTGTTCCTGGCGAGCGAGCTCTCACGGTGCGTCACCGGGGCGACGATCTTCGCCGACAACGGCTTCAACGTGTTGGGGGTCGCGGACTAGTTCTTCGCGGCCGCCCAGATCCCGTCGATGCCGTCGCCGTTCGTGTCGCCCGACTTGAAGTCCCCGGCGTAGAGGTAGAGCGGCTGCGCGTTCAGCGTGACCTGCACGGTGCCGTCGGACCACGTCACCACGCCCAGCGTGCCCATCAGGCCGGCCGGCGCGGCCGGCGCACTGGTCGTCACCAGCAGCGGCGGCCAGATCGTGGCGCATGCGGCGTTGCACGCGCTCGAGCCGGGCTTGTCATTCTTGTTCGTGTAGAGGGTCATCCCGTTGCTCGCCGCCAGCACGGTGCCGAGCTTGGTGCCGCTGGTGAGCTGCAGCGGCCCGCTCGGTGACGCGGCCTTCGGGGCCGGCGTGCCGTACCCGTAGTAGTCGCCGTAGCCCGAGGTGTCTGCAGCCGTCGACTGCGCTGCGGGCGGCGAGTACGGCGTCGACGCCGAGGTCGCCGTGGGTGTCGGGGTTGGCGCGGCACCGACCGATGCGGCACCGCCGCACGACGCGAGCACAACGGACAGCAGCACGACAGCCGATCCGCGCATCTCGTGACCCTCCCTGTGGATGCTACGGCCGGACCGCCCTCGCGGATGCCTCCTCAGGGCCGGAGCCGGAGCTCGTACCCGCCCCAGCTCGCGACGATGGGGTAGCCGAGCGCGTCATTCAGCGCGAGCATGGCCGGGTCCGCCTTCGTCGTGGTCGTGTGGATCTCGCTGACGCCGTTGGCCCGGGCCCACGCGTGCACGCGCAGCTTCAGGAGCCGTGCGATGCCGCGTCGGCGGTACGCGGGCAGGACGCCGGTGATGCCCATCCGGAGTGTGTCGTCGCCGTCGCGCAGTGCCGACGAGACGCCGACGTAGCGCGCCCCATCGAGCGCCACGAAGTAGGCGTCCGGCAACGCGAGCTCGCCCGCGACGTTCTCCGCGAGCCAGTCGGCAAAGGGCTGCGGCGTCGCCCGGCCGAGCCCGCCGTGATCCAGGCGGCACGCCGAGTGGAGATCCCAGGCCGCCTCGAGCGCCGCGTCTCCGAGCGCGTCGCGCAACGCCGCGAGCGTCGTGACGCGCACGCCGGTGCTCGTGACCCGCTCCTCGACCGCGCGCGTGGGCAGCGGCGCGGACGCGACCGCGAGCACCTGCGCGTACGAGCGAGCGACCTCGACGAAGCCGCGTTTCGTCACGAACGCCTGACAGGCCGTCGCGTCGCCGGCCCAGAGCCCGACGACCTCGGCGGATCGTCGACCGAGCTCTGCCGCGAGCCCAGCCCAGAGCGCGGCGCCGATGCCACGTCTACGCCGTTCGGGGTCGACGCCGAGCCGGAGGGAGTAGCGGCGCGGGTCGTACCGCCTCGGCTCGTGGTGGATCTCGCCGTAGCCGACGGGCGCGTCCTCCTCGTCCACCGCCACGACCCGGAACCGGTCGTAGCGCTCGCGATCCCACCGCGCGTCCGCGGCGCGCGCGGAGGAGGCATCCATGCGCTCGCCGTCGGCGATGCTCGCGATCCGGGCGTAGGCGGTGTAGTCGGCATCGGCGAATGGGCGGACCCGCCAGGCCGTCACTCGAAGCGGAATCCCCGAAGCCAGTGCAGCTCGTCAGCGATGGTGGTCGCGGGACCGTGTCCGGGGAACACCCGGGTCGCCGGTGGCAGGGTCGCGATGCGCGCGAGGCTCAGCTCCATTTGACCGGCGTCACCGCCGGGCAGGTCGATCCGGCCAACGTTGCCGGCGAACAGCAGGTCGCCGCTGAACACGATGCCGTCATTCGGCAGGTAGAAGCAGGTCGATCCCTCGGTGTGGCCCGGCGTATGGACGGCCACCAGGCGAATGTCGCGCAGGTAGGGCAGCGGTCCATCGGTGATGAGATCGTCGGCCACCGACATCGGCGGTTCGAGCTGGCTCGCGGGGCGCGTCGCCGGATCGAGCCGGTACGCGTCGGCGGCGTGGATGGCGATCCGGGCTCGCGTCTGCTCCTGCATCCGAGCGTTGTCGAAGACGTGATCCTGATGGCCGTGGGTGTTGAGGATCTCGAGGATCCGCAGCCCGTGCGCGCGCACGGTCGACATCGCCTCGCGCTCGCCCTGCGACGGGTCGATGAGGATCGCATCACCACGATCGTCCGCGACCACGTACATGCCGTTGTCGAACGGCTCGACGCGGTGCGCGTAGAGATGCACGCGGAAAGCGTAGCGGGCGGTCCTCGCGCTATCGTGCGAACGGATGCGCGATATCAGGGTCGAGAGCACCGCGCCGCCGCTCGCGATCACCGAGGGCCGACCCGCGGTCCTTGGTGCGAAGCACATGGTGAGCACGTGCCACTACCTCGCGTCACTCGCCGGGCTGCGGATGTTCCCGCGCGGTGGCAGCGCCATCGACGCAGGCGTCGCAGCGGGCATCGCGCTCAACGTCGTCGAACGGCACCTCACCGATTTCGGTGGCGTCGCGCCGATCATCGTGTACCGACCGGGCATGGCCGGACCGGAGAGCATCGATGGGCTCGGGCGCTGGCCCGCATCGCTCGATCTCGACGGGTATCGCGCGAAGTACGGCGACGACATGCCGATCGGCACGCCGCGTTCGGTGACACCCGCGGCGTGCGACGCCTGGCTCACCGCTCTCGCGCGGCACGGCCGGCTCACGCTCGCCGAAGTCCTCGCCCCGGCGATCGAGCTCTGCGACGGATTCCCGGTGTACCCGCGTCTCGCGCGGTCGATCACGATGCTCCAGGACCGCATCCGGCAATGGCCGACGAGCGCGGCGGTCTTCCTGCCGAACGGCCGGCCGCCGGAGGTGGGTGAGCTGCTGGTGCAGCGTGAGCTCGGCGATCTCTTCCGCCGGCTCGTCGCGATCGAGGCCGCGCACGCCTCGCGCGGACGCGCGGTCGCGATCATGGCCGCGCGCGACGCCATCTACACCGGCGACATCGCCCGCGAGATCGTCGCGCATATGAAGAAGGAGGGCGGCGCGCTGTCCGCCGACGACCTCGCGTCGTATCACGTCTCGATCGAGCCGCCGGTGCGCTCGACGTATCGCGGGATCGACGTGTATGCGTGTGGCCCGTGGTCGCAGGGTCCCCTCGTACCGATGACCCTCAACCTGCTCGAGGGCTACGACATCGCGTCGCTCGGCCCCGGCTCGCTCCCGTTCCTACATCGCTACACCGAAGCGATGAAGCTCGCCTGCGCCGATCGCGAGGGCTTCTTCGGCGACCCCGACCAAGTGGACGTCCCGATCCGCGGCCTGATGGACAAGGGCTACGCCGAGGAGCGGCGCGCGCTCATCCGCGACGAGCGCGCGTGGCCCGAGCTCCCGCCGCCCGGCGATCCGTGGCGGTACGAGGGCCGCACCGGGCCAGCGGGTTACGTGCCGCGCCTCGCGGCCGGCGTCGGTGCGCCCGACACGTCGTACGTCGCGGCGATGGACAGCGAAGGGAACGCGTTCTCCGCGACCCCGTCCGATCCCGGACTCGGAGCGCCACTCATCCCCGGCCTCGGGATGATCGTGTCGACTCGCGGGGCGCAGCTCTGGACCACGCCCGGGCATCCCTCGGCGATCGCGCCGCGCAAGCGGCCACGGCTCACGCCGAACCCGGGCCTGCTCATGCGGGACGGCGCCGCGCTCATGCCCTTCGGCTGCCCGGGCGAGGACGCGCAGTCCCAGGCGATGGTCCAGGTCGTGTGCAACATCGTGGACTTCGGGATGAACACGCAGGCCGCGATCGAAGCGCCGCGGGTCATCTCGCGGAGCTTCCCCTGGACGTTCTTCCCGCACGCGTATGAGCCGGGCGTCCTCACGGTGGAGGCGCGCGTCGCCCGCGACGTTCGCGATGGCCTCGCGGGCCTCGGGCACATCGTCCGCGACATGCCCGCCTTCACGCCCGCAAGTGCCAGCGTGTGCGCGGTGCGGCGGCTCGAGAACGGCGCGCTCGAGGGCGGCGCCGATCCGCGGAAGGAGAGCTATGCCGTCGGCTGGTGAGATCCGCGCCTGGCGCGACGAGTTCCCGATCGCAGACGTGTGGATCTACTTGAACAACTGCTCGCTCACGCCGCTCCCGAAGCGCGGGGCGGCCGCCATCGCGGAGTACGCGCGCACGTGGACCGAGCTCGGCGGCCGCGCGTGGTACCAGCACTGGGTCGGCGAGCTTGACCTCCTGCGCGCCGACTTCGCGCGGGTGCTCGGCGCGGATCTGGATGAGATCGCGCTCGAGCCCGCGGTGTCCGCGGCACTGGTCACGATCGCGTCGTCGTTCGACTACTCGAAACGCAACAAGGTCATCGTCGCTGATATCGACTTCCCGACTGACGGTCACACCTGGCTCGCGCTCGCGAAGGCCGGCGTCGAGGTCGAGTTCGTCCACAGCCCGGACGGCGCGACTGTGCCGCTCGAGCTCTTCGAGCGCGCGATCGACGATCGCACCGCGCTCGTGTGCACCGGCCACGTCTATTACACGAGCGGCTACATCCAGGACGTCGCGCGCCTCGCCGAGCTCTGCCACCGGAAGGGCGCCGCGCTGGTCGTGGACGCGTATCAGTCGATCGGCGCGTTGCCGTTCGACGTCCACGCGTCCGGCGTCGACTTCCTCGTCGGCGGCACGCTCAAGTGGCTCATGGGCGGACCGGGCATGGCGTTCCTCTACGCCCGGCGCGACCGGATCGCAGGCGCAAGCCCGACCGCGATCGGCTGGTGGGCGATGCGCGACCCATTCACGTTCGACGTGCAGCACATCGACCTCTCGCCGACGGCGCGGCGGTTCGAGTACGGGACGCCCGCCGTGGCCGCGGCGTACACGGCGCGCGCCGGCATCGCGCTCATGGAAGAGATCGGCGTCGATGTGATCCGCGCGCGGCACATGCTTCTGTCTCAGCGCCTGGTCGAGGGCGCCCTCGCCCAGGGCTGGAGCCTCGGCTGCGTCCGCGACGCCGAGCAGCGGTCGCCGATCGTCACGCTCCGACACCCCGAGCCGGCGCAGGCCGTGGACGCGCTGCGGGCGAAGGGCTGCATCGTCGACTTCCGTCCCGGTCTGGTCCGGCTCTCGCCCCATCACTTCAACACCGAGGACGAGATGGACGCGACGCTCGAGCTGCTCGCGCCGCTGCGCGAGAAGGTGCCGGCCTAGCTCCGGATCCGCGCGACGAGCGCGATGAGATCGCTCCCGTCGTCCGCCACATCGCGTCGCGCCGCACGCGTCTCCCCGGCGAGCACGTGCGCGCGCAGGGTCGCGGCGGGGATGAGCGGCTCGGCCAGGTTCGTCTCGTCGCGGTCCACGCCGAAGCGATCGCGCACGGCGCAGCGGATCGCCGCCCAGCGGACGATCGCATCGCGATCCTTCTGGGGCAGCTCGGCGTACCGATCGAGGTCGTTCAACGCGGCGCGATAGGGCGCCAGGGTCCGCTGCTCGGTGCCGCGCGGGTGCTCGCGGGCTCGATCCAGCTCCTTCTCGGTCAGCACCCTGTCATCGTAGGCACGTGCCACCAGTCGGATTCTCCGCGGCGACCGTCCTCGACGAGGTCAAAGCAGGCGCGACGCTGCAGGCGATCGCGGACGCGCACTCGATGGACGAGATCGTCGGCGCTGTGCGGGATGCCTTGACGGGGCTGCGGCTCGGCGTTGCGTCACTCGACGCACCCGCGCTGCATCGGGTCGCGGGGCTCGAGCTCTGGTCGATCGCTGAGATCGCCGGCCACGCGCTCCGGATGGACGAGGCCGCGCACGCGATCGCCCGATTGCTCGCGATCGGGCAGCGGCCCGGCGTGCGTGTGCCATACGGTGAGCCGGGACCCGCCGGCGCCGAGCGCGACGAGCTGCTCGAGGGGATCCGCGCGGCGGAAGAGCGACTCGCCGCGACCCGCGTGCTCGCCGCGGGCGGGCCGACCTTCGCGCACCCGGAGCTCGGCGAGCTATCGGCTCGTGGCTGGATCCTCTTCATC
>DATCOR010000064.1:0-5278 GCA_036564585.1 Candidatus Limnocylindria bacterium
GAAGTACGACGTGCACGTGCTCGTATCGGCGTACGCGCAGTCACCCACGAAGTTCTATGTCGCGGGCCTGTTCTATCCGCCCCGCGCGCCCGAGGACGCCCACGAGCACCTGCACCACCTCGCGCATCGCGAGCACGTGCACGAGGAGCCGGCGGCTCCCTAGGCCCGACTCAGGCCGGGATCAACCGCTTGGCGTCGACGTCGGTGCGCTTGCTGCCGATCTCCTCGTCCTTCCCGTGATAGCCGTGCGGAAACAGCTTGAGCAGCAGATACGTGCCGGTCGTCGGATCGTCGCTCCGCTCGAGTACGAGCGCCGGGCCCCACCGTGAATCGAACTTCTCGCCGACCTCCGGTTTCGGGCGATCGGACTCGAAACCAGCCCGGTCCCACTGCAGGACGGCGTATCCGCGCACGATGCGCTCCTCGTCACCGCCCTCATCGGGACGCCAGGCGTGCGCGCCGTCGTGCTGCCGCTGGCACACGGCGGGCGACGCCGAGAACATCGTGACCCACTTGTAGACGTCGGCGTCCTTGGACTGCGCGCCCTGGGGGTACGCCTGGCGGTGGAGGCCCTCGCCGGTGGTGCAGAGGTAGTAGAAGAGCACGAGCGCATTATGGAGAAATGCGCACGTCCACGATCACCGCCGCGGGCTCGCGGATCCGGGTCATCGAGGACGGGACGGGTGAGCAGGCCGTCCTGTTCGTTCATGGCGTCGGCGGCTGGGCCGAGAACTGGTCCGAAGCGATCGAGCGCGTGGCGGCATCGGGCCGCCGCGGCGTCGCGTTCGACCTTCCCGGATTCGGTGACAGCACGAAGGTCGATGGGGCGCGGTACTTCGATCCGCGCGAGCCCTTCTACCCCGCGGTGGTCGACGGCGTCAGACGCGCGCTCGGTCTCGAGCAGCCGCACCTGGTCGGCCATTCGCTCGGCGGCGGCATCGTCGCGGTGACGGCGGTCGTGCATCCCGAGGCCTGGCGCTCGGTGACCCTCGTCGCGCCAGGGGGATTCGGTCCGGACATCGCGCTCTTCCTGCGCGTGTTCTCGCTGCCCTTCATGGGCATCACCACCTGGCTGCCGCGGCCGGCCTCTGCGGGCCGCGCCGTCCTCGAGTCGTGCTTCTACGACCGCGCCAAGATCCCAGCGCACTTGTACGAGGAGAGCGCGCGGTACGACCGGACGTACCCGGAGACGCTGCGCGTCATGCGCGCGGTCGCGACGTTCCGCGGCGTCCGGCGCTCGCTGCGCGAGGCCTGGCTCGCCCGCGCGGGCGAATATCGGGGTCCGGTCCTCGTCGTATGGGGACGGCAGGACGGGGTCATCCCGGCATCGCACGCCGACGCGCTGCGGCGCGCGTATCCGGCTGCCGAGCTGCGCGTGATCGAGGACGCCGGGCATCTCGTGATGCCCGAGCAGCCCGACGCGTTCGCCGCGACGCTGCTCCCGTTCCTCGAACGGACCGAACGAGGATCCACCGCGCCTCGTACCATGGGACCCGGAGTGGCACATCAAGAGCGGTAGCCGCGCCGCTCCGCCCACCGCGGCCGCAACCAGCGCTTCATCGCGCATGCAGCAGAGCCCAGCGGAGATCGTGTCCGACTACCGGCTCGCCTTCCGCTCGCGCGTCGCGAGCGTGTCCGGACGCCGCGAGGTCCTCACCGGCAAGGCGCCGTTCGGGATCTTCGGCGATGGAAAAGAGGTCGCCCAGCTGGCCATGGCGAGGGCCTTCCGGCCCGGAGACTGGCGCTCGGGCTACTACCGGGATCAGACGTTCATGTTCGCGACCGGGATGTCCGACCTGCTCGAGTTCTTCGCGCAGCTGTACACGAACACCGACCTGGAGACGGAGCCGGCATCAGGCGGCCGGCAGATGGTCAGCCACTTCGCCACGCGCACCCTCGACGATGGCGGACGCTGGAAGCGGCTGGCGGAGGCGATGCAGTCGGCCGCCGACCTGTCGCCGGTCGCCGCGCACATGCCGCGGTCCCTCGGCCTCGCGTACGCGTCGAAGCTGTACCGAGCCGACCCGCAGCTGCGTGCCGCGGCGTCGGGCTTCTCGGTCTCGGGCGACGAGATCACCTTCGCGACCATCGGCAACGCCGGCACGAGCGAGGGCCTGTTCTGGGAGACGATGAACGCGGCGGGCGTGCTCAGCATTCCGCTCCTCGTATCGGTCTGGGACGACGGCTACGGGATCTCAGTGCCGAATGAGCTCCAGACGGTGAAGAGCTCGATCTCGGCCGCGCTCGCCGGCTTCCAGCGCGAGCCCGGGACGAACGGGTTCGAGATCCGCGTGGTGAAGGGCTGGGACTACCCGGCACTCGTGCGGACCTACGCGGCCGTGAGCGAGATCGTGCGCCGCGAGCAGGTGCCGGCGCTCATCCATGTGACCGAGATGACGCAGCCGCAGGGCCATTCCACGAGCGGATCGCACGAGCGCTACAAGTCGAAGGAGCGCCTCGCCTTCGAGACCTCGGGCGATCCGATCGCGAAGATGCGCGAGTGGATGATCGCCGACAAGATCAGCACCGCGGCCCAGCTCGACGCGTTCGAGGACGAGGACCGCAAGGCGGTCGAATCCGCGCGCATCGCCGCGTGGGAGGCGTACCAGGCACCGATCAAGAGCGAGCTCGACCGGGCCCGTGGCCTGATCGAGCGCGCGCAACAGGAGGCTCCGGACGTGCGCCTCGCGGATGTCGTCGCGGAGCTCGCCGACCCGCTCGAGATCAGTCGCCGAATCGTGCAGTCCGCGGTGCGCCGGGCGGCTTACGGGCTGCGCGGCCGCGATAGCGCCGCCGCGGGCGCGCTGCGGGCGTTCGCCAAGGAATACGCGGAGCGGAACGCGGCTCGCTACACGTCGTACCTCTACAGCAGATCGCCGGAGTCGCCGCTCAAGGTGACGCCGGTCCCGGCCGAGTACAGCGATCGCTCGGAGAGCGTCGACGGCCGCATCGTCCTGCTCCGCAACTTCGATCTGAATTTCGCTCGCGATCCCCGGCTCTTCGTAATGGGCGAAGACGTCGGACGCCTCGGTGACGTGAACCTCGTGTTCGAGGGCCTGCAGGCGAAGTACGGGGACCGGCGGTTCACCGATACCGGCATCCGCGAGGCGACGATCATGGGGCAGGGGATCGGCGCGGCCCTCCGTGGCCTCCGCCCGATCGTCGACATCCAGTATCTCGACTACCTGCTCTACGCCCTCGAGCTCGCGAGCGACGATCTCGCGTCGCTGCACTTCCGGACCGCCGGCGGCCAGAAGGCGCCGGTGATCATCCGGACCAAAGGCCATCGTCTTCAGGGCATCTGGCACACCGGGTCGCCGATGTCCGTGGTCCTGAACGCGCTGCGCGGGATCTATGTGGTCGTGCCGCGGAATATGGTCCAGGCAGCCGGCTTCTACAACACGCTCTTCCGCGGCGACAACCCGGCGGTCGTGGTCGAGGTGCTCAACGGCTATCGCCTGAAGGAACGGGTGCCCGACAACCTCGGTGAGTTCCGGCTCCCGCTGGGCGTCACCGAGACGGTCCGCGCAGGCAGTGATCTCACGATCGTGACGTACGGAGCGCTCGTGCGCATCGCGGTCGAGGCGGCGGCGATCCTCAGCGCGTTGGGCGTCGACGCGGAGATCATCGACGTGCAGACGCTCAACCCCTTCGACCTGCGCGGCGCGATCGCGAAGTCGCTCCAGAAGACGAACGCGCTCCTGGTCTTGGATGAGGACGTCCCGGGCGGCGCCTCGGCGTTCATCCTGCGCGAGGTCCTCGAGGTCCAGCACGGCTTCGACCACCTCGATGCTCCGCCGCGAACGCTCACTGCCGCGGAGAACCGCGCGCCCGTCGGCGTCGACGGCGATTACTTCGCGAAGCCGAATCGCGAGCAGATCGTCGAAGCGGCGTACGGGATCATGCGCGAGCGCCGGCCGCATGAGTTCCCGGATCTGCGCCTGGGCGGGGCATGACCGAGAAGAGCAACGTGCAGGCGGTCCACGACACGCTTCGAGACGAGTTCCGGCGCGACGAGCGGGTCATCATCCTCGGTGAGGATGTCGGTGTGCGGGGCGGCGTGTTCCGCGTGACCGATGGGTTCATCGAGGAGTTCGGCCCCGATCGGGTCATCGATATGCCGCTCGCGGAATCCAACATCGTGGGCGTCGCGATCGGCGCGGCGATCGCCGGTCTCATCCCGATCGCGGAGATGCAGTTCGCGGACTTCAGCACGCCGGCGTTCGAGCAGATCGTGGACGAGGCCGCGCGCATCCGGTACCGCTCGAACGGGCAGTGGCACGTGCCGATCGTGATCCGGATGCCGTGGGGCGCGGGCGTCCACGGCGCGCTCTACCACTCGCAGTCGCTCGAGGCGTTCTACGCGCACGTGCCCGGGCTGAAGGTGGTCGTGCCGAGCACGCCGAAGGACATCACCGGCATGCTGCGCTCGGCGATCCGCGATCCGGATCCCGTGATCTTCCTCGAGCACAAGGCGACGTACCGCGCCGTCAAGGGCGACGTCCCAGACGGCGATTTCACGATCCCACTCGGACCGGCGGACGTGAAGCGTGAGGGCACGGACATCACCGTGTACGCGTACGGCCTGATGCTCCACCGCTGTCTCGAGGCGGCCGAGAAGCTCGCGGGCGAGGGGATCTCGGTGGACGTCGTGGACGTCCGGAGCCTCCGGCCGCTCGACTCCGACACGATCCTCGCGGAAGCACGGAAGACGGGGAAGTGTTTGGTCGTGTACGAGGACAACCGCATGTTCGGGGCGGGCGCGGAGATCTGCGCGATGATCGCCGAGGAGGCGTTCGATTCGCTGGACGCTCCGGTGATGCGGCTCGCGGGCCCCGAATCGCCGGCGACCCCGTTCAACAAGGTCCAGGAAGACGCGTTCCTGCCGAACGCGGACAATATCGCTACGAAGATGCGTGAATTGGCGGAGTACTGAAACATGGCTGTCTTTGAGCTCAAGATGCCGAAGCTTGGCGAGTCCGTGACCGAAGGCACCATCGGGAAGTGGCTGAAGCAGCCGGGCGAGAAGGTCGACAAGTACGACCTGCTCGTCGAGGTGCAGACGGACAAGGTGAACACCGAGATCCCGTCGCCGGTCGCCGGGACGTTGAAGGACATCAAGGTGAAGGAAGGCGACACGGTGCCGATCGGGGCGCTGCTGGCGACGTTCGATACCGCCGACGCCGCGGAGGCGGCGCCTGAGCGTGCGTCGGGGGCGGCGGGGCACTCTGCGCCGGCGGCCGTTGAGGCGCCGACGGTACCTCGGGCGTAGCGGCGG
>DATCOR010000225.1:0-5521 GCA_036564585.1 Candidatus Limnocylindria bacterium
GATGAACTTGCCGTCGCGCGGCGAACGCGAGTCGGCCACGACGACGCGATACGTCGGGGCCTTCGTCTTGCCGGTGCGCCGCAGGCGGATATGTACAGCCAAAGTCAGACGTCCCTTCGTGAAAGATGTGCGCGGGAAGAACAGAAGTATACCGGACGAGACCTTAGATGGACATCGTCTTCGGACGGGTGCCGGCGAGGAGCGCGTCGATCCGTGCGCGGTGGCGTTCGGCGAGCGGGTCGATCCAGAACGCGCGGACCTTGTCGAGCTCAGCGCGCGCTTCGGCAGTGCGGCCATGCCGCAAGAGGAATCGTGCGTACTGCTCGCGGGTTTCGGCCAGGGAATTGCCGATCCCGCTCGGCTCAAGGAACGCGACTGCTTCGCGGAACAGACGGTCGGCGTCGGTGAGGTCGGCCTCGGCCTCCCGGACCTCGGCGAGCGCGATGGCGGAGATGAACCGGGATTCGAGGTCGTTCGGCATCACGGCCGCGGCGGCAGCCTCGGCCTGCGCACGCGCCGCGGCGAAGTCGCCCAGGCGCACAAGCGCCCGCGCGAGCCGCGCCTGCACTTCCGGGATCTGGCCGCGCTGACGCCGCCGTGTGAACAGGTCCACGGCTTCTGCGAGCACATCGCGGGCGGCGGCGTGGTCGCCGAGCTCGAGCATCGCTTCGCCCATCGCCCAGCCTGCCGACGCGATGAAGCTCGGCTGTCCCGTCTCGCGGAACAGTGCATGCGCCAACCGCGCCTCACCGACGGCCGCGCCTGGATCGCCCTGCTGTAGCGCGCGGGTGGCGCGGGTCCAGTGCTCGATCGCGCGATACCACTTCGACTTGTAGGGCAGCGCCGCGATCGCCTCGTCGACCAGGCCGGATGCCGCGGTGAGATCACCCTGATAGACGGCGCTGCGACCGAGCCAGAACAGGACCAGCCCTTTCCGGGTCGAGCCGGTCCGCCTCACATACTCGTGCGCTTCCTCCAACAGCCGCCGCATCCCGGCCATGTCGGCGGCGTAGTACCGGTTGAAGGCGACCGCCCACATCGCCTTGGTGATCAGATCGACATCGCCTGTCTGCCGGGCAGCTTGAAGCGCTGCGACGAGCATCGGTTGGACCGCGTCGGGTCCCAGCTCGTCGACGAGCAACCTCGCCCGAAGGTCAAGCAGCTCCGGGAGAACCTTGCTCGGCGTAACCGCGTTGGCGAGCTCGATGGCCGCATCGACCTCGGCCACCGCCGGCCGAGCGGTTGCCAGGGCGTCGCGGACGAGAACGATGCGCCCGGCGATCACGGCGTTCTCGATCGCGGTCGCACCGATCGCATCGGCCACCGATCGCGCGCGCTCGTAGAGATTGAGGGCGGCATGCGTGTCCTCGCGGTCAAACGCGCTCGCGGCGGCCTCGAGGAGGAGGTCGAGGGCCCGGCGGCCGAGATCCGCGGCGCCTGAAGGACGCAGCTCGCGCGCGAAGAGGAACGCCTGCTCGGCATGGAAGGACACGATGTCGGCGATCTCGTGTCGGCGATCGCCGAGGCTCGTCTCGAGCCAGCGGCCGTACCGGTCATGCAGGCGCGACCGTTCGCTCTTCGGCACCGTCGAGTACGCAACGTCGCGGATGAGGACGTGCTTGAAGCGGAACACGCGGCCGGATCCGAGCGCCCGCTCGTCGGCCTCCACGAGCAGATCGCGACGGATCGCGTCCCGGAGCAGAGTTGGATCGGGAGCGGCGCCTTCACCGAGCGCGGTGAGCGCGTCGGTCGAGAAGAGCCTTCCGGCGAGCGACGCGCGCTGGAGCAGCGCCTTCACCTCGGGCGCGACGCGATCGAGACGGGCACTGATGAGTCCCTGCAACGTGGGTGGCACCTCGATCGTCGCGATGGACGCGTCCGCGACCCATCGGTCATCGCGCTTTTCGATGCGCCCACTCTCCATGAGCATCCGCAGGAATTCCTCGACGTACAGCGGATTGCCCTCGGCCCGCGTGATGACGTCGCTCCGGACCTGCTCCGGCAGGTCGTCGATCGCGAGCAGCGCGGAGATGAGCTGGCGTGTGTCGTCATTGCTCAGCGGCGCGAGCGTGATCGCTGTCGCGTTCGCGGCCGTGCTTCCCCACGCGGGCCGCACCTCGCGGAAGTCAGGCCGGGCGAGGCACAGCAGCAAGAGCGGCGCGCGCGACCACTCCGCGAGGTCCTCGATGAGATCGAGCAGGCCGGGCTCGGCCCAGTGCACGTCCTCGAAGACGAGGACGAGCGGCGATGCGGCAGCTCGGCGCTCGAGGTAGCGGCGCAGGCCGAATGCGAGCTCCTCGCGAAGCTGGTCCGGCCGGACCTCGGGGATCGCCTCGTCGGCACGCTCGATCCCCGCGAGCACGCTCACCCGCTTCGCGACGGCGTCCGCGTCTTCGACGTCATTGCCGAACGCGTCGCGGGCCGCGCGCTGGATCTTCGCGATCGCCACGTCCCGCGGATCGGCGATGCCGATCCCCGCGTCCGCCCGCACGATGAGCTGAACCGCGTAGTAGGTGATCCCCTCTCCGTACGGCAGGCAGCGCCCGGCGCGAACGCGACCGCTGCCGATCGCCTCGAAGAACTCGGTGGTGAGTCGGGACTTCCCCGCTCCGGCTGGACCGTAGATGGTGAGCAGGTGTGGCCGGCCGTCCTTCGCCACGCCCTCGTGCGCCTGCACGAGCGTGCGCAGCTCGTGGTCCCGGCCGATGAGCGGCGCCCGCAGTCCAGGCAGCCCGCGGTGCTGCTCCGGCACATGACCAACGACGCTCTCGGCCGGCCACGCGGCCAGCCGGCCGATGCCCTTCGCCTCGATCTCGCGCACGGCGCCGTACGTGACGCCGTCCCCCGTGATCCGACGCGTGAGCTCACCGACGACGATCTCGCCGGGCGCGGCGGCTTGCTGGAGGCGCGCCGCGGCATTCACGGCCGGACCGGTCACGAGGAACTGCGCGGTCTCGCCGGAGCCGGCCACGGCCTCGCCCGTGTTGACCCCGATCCGCACGCGAAGCGGCGGCCGGTCGACGGCGTCGGCGCTCGTGATCTTTTCGCGGAGCGCGAAGGCGGCGCGCACCGCGCGATCGGGATCGTCGTCGTGAGAGGCGGGCACCCCGAACACGGCCATCACCGCGTCGCCGATGAACTTTTCGACCGTACCGCCGTGCGCTCGCAGGATCTCGCTCGCGGACTCGAAGGCCTGACCGAGCGACTCCCGAACGACCTCGGGATCGTGGCTCAAGCCCATCTCGGTCGAGCCGACGATGTCCGCGAATAGGACCGTGACGAGCTTTCGCTCTTCGGGCATGCGCCGAGCGTAGGACCGGGTCGGTCCCAGCGCCAGAGAGTTACATCGGCATCCCAGGTATCCGAGGGAGCTTGCCGCGCTTGGCCATGGCGCCGAACTGCTTCATCAGGGTCTGCATCTCCTTGAACTGCTTGAGCAGTGCGTTCACCTCGGAGACGGTGACCCCCGAGCCGTTCGCGATCCGCTTGCGGCGCGAGCCGTTCAGGATCGTCGGGTCCTGGCGTTCGGCCATGGTCATGGACGAGATGATCGCCTCGATGGTCCGCATCTGCTGCTCGGCCTGCTTGGGATCGGGCAGCTGCTTCGCGAGCCCACCCATGCCCGGCATCATCTTCAGCAGGTCGCCGATCGGACCCATCTTCTTCACCTGCTGCAGCTGCTTGTAGAAGTCGTCGAAGGTGAAGCGCGCCTCGAAGAGCCGCTTCGCCTGGGCCTCCGCTTCCTTCTCGTCGACGTGCTCCTGCGCGCGCTCGACGAGGGTGAGGATGTCCCCCATCCCGAGGATCCGCGTCGCGAGACGATCGGGATGGAAGACCTCGAGACCGTCGAGCTTCTCGCTCGTGCCAAGGAACTTCACCGGCACGCCCGTGGCCGCGCGGATCGAGAGCGCGGCGCCGCCGCGCGCGTCGCTGTCGACCTTCGTGAGGACGAGGCCGGTGATCGGCAGCCGGGCCTTGAACGCGGTGGCCGCCTCGACCGCGTCCTGACCGGTCATCGCGTCGACTGCGAGGAGGACCTCCTGGGGCGCCGCGGCGCGGACGATCGCCTCGACCTCCTGCATCATCGCCTCGTCGACGTGCAGCCGGCCGGCGGTGTCGACGATGACGGTGTCCAGTCCGTCCCCTGCCGCGCCTGCGATCGCCGAACCGACATCCTCGGCTACGTGCTCGGGGCGCACCGTGCGGACCGGCACACCGAGCGACTTCCCGAGCGACTGCAGCTGATCGACGGCGGCCGGGCGGTGAACGTCCGCGGCCACCAGCAGCGGATGGCGGCCCTGCTTGCGCAGCACGTTCGCGAGCTTCGCGACGGTGGTCGTCTTGCCCGAGCCCTGGAGCCCGACGAGCGCGATGACCGTGGGCGGGCGCTGCGCCCGCACGAGCGGCACGGCCTCGCCGCCGAGCATCTCGACGAGCGCGTCGTGAACGATCTTCACGACCATCTGCGCGCCGGTGACCGACTCGAGGACCTTCTCGCCGATGGCGCGCTCACGCACGGTCGCGACCAGCTCGCGGACGATCTTGAAGTTCACGTCCGCTTCGAGGAGCGCGACGCGGACGTCGCGCAGCGCCTCGTCCAGGTCGGCGTCGCTGACGCGCGCGCGGCCGTTGAGCTTCTCGAAGGTCGCGGTCAGGCGATCGGAGAGCTGCTCGAACACTCCGTCAAGGCTAGCGCCGCGCGCTTACGTGCTAGCGGCCGAGGGCCTTCTTCGCTTTGCGGCTGTCCTTCACGCCGAAGCCGATCGTCCGCGAGCCCTTGCCCACGCCGATCATGTACGCGGAATCGACGCTGACCCGGCCTTTGCCGAGCCGAGTCGCCACGCGCGCCAGCGTGCCGGGCTTGTCGGTGAGTCGGACCTCGAGGAGCTTGCGGTCGCTCGCGACGCGTAGCTTCGCCTTCTTCAGCGCACGGCGCGCGCGGGCGGCGTCCTTGTCCGCCACGACGACATGAATGACGCCCTTGCTGCCGACGACGCTCCCAGCGAGGGCCGCGATGTTCACCTGCGCGTCCCCGAGCGCGGTCGAGATCGCGGCGAGCTGTCCAGCGCGGTTCGGCACCTTGATCGTGAGTTCTGTGGCCATGTGGTTCCCTCCCTATTGATCCCGCGCATTGTCCGCCAGATGTCCAGCGCGCTCATTCGTAGCGCACGAGCGAGCGCTCGTACCACTCACCCTCGTGTTCGTGCAGGCTCACGCGTCGCAGGCGCACCGTGCCCGTCGGCAGAAGGCTGCCCTCGAAGAGCCGGCGGGCGTCCGGCTCGGCCGTGACGAGCGTGGCGTGCGTGAGGAACAGCTCGTCGACGGACCGCCGCGCGAGCAGCTCGCCGGCGAGCGTCGGCCCGCCCTCGCAGAGCAGGAAGCGCACGCCGCGTCCGCGCAACGCGCCGAGCAGCCGATCGAGATCGACGTCCGCGTCGCCGAAGGTCTCGACCTGCGCGCCGGCCGCGCGGACCGCCGCGACCGCGGCGGCGGCTGCGTGCGGCGTGGTCTCGACGAGGCG